>CAIKVF010000234.1 GCA_903830745.1 uncultured Actinomycetes bacterium
AGGCACCCAGTTGCGTGAAAGAGGGGAATGTTGAGCATCGCTGAACCCTGGACTGGATTGCCATCGTCGTCGAGGTTGGCGTTGCCGTAACGAAGCGTTGCACGCTGTCCAATGAAGAACAGGTTCATCATGTTTGAAAGTGCGTTGCGGTGTGTTCCAACAGCGCCCTTTGGCTTTCCGGTGGTTCCAGATGTGTAGAACATTGTCGCGTCGTCATCAGTGTCCATTGCAATTTCAGGTGGAGTCTGTGCCGGATCAACTGTGCCGAGAACATCTTCGAAGCTCTTAACTGCAACTCGTGAATTTGTATTTGCGATGTTGAGTTTCTTTTTTGGGTTGTCATTAAGAACAATCACCGTTGTGAGCTCTGGAAGTGAATCCATGAAAGGCGAGATGCGATCAAAACGCTCCTCGTCCACAATTGCAATGGATGTTCCAGAGTCGCTAAGTCCGTATTCCAACTCTTCGGTGGTCCACCAAGCATTAAGAGGAACTACAACTGCTCCCGCAAGAATTGCACCCCAGAAACTCATTACCCACTGGGGAAGGTTTCGAGACGCGATGGTGATACGGTCACCCTTTTTGATTCCGAGTTCAATAAACCGGTGAGCAAGTGTTGCTGCAGCGCGGTAGTGCTCTTCGAAGGTGTAGCGCTGATCTTCGTAGATCAAAAATTCCTTTGCGCTGTGATTTAGTGACATGCCAAGAACTTGGGCCATGGTGGCTGGTGCGTTCTTCCAGACATTCATCTCGATGCCCTTAACGGTGGTGCGTTCGATTTCGAACATTTGACCAGCAGCGATCATTTGAGCGCTGGCGTCTTGAATTGAAAGTACGGCGTCTGACATATTTATTTCTCCGGTGTAGGGAACATGGTATTTCGGTAATGCACTAGTTCTGCAATTGATTCTCTGATGTCATCGAGCGCTCGGTGAGTTGTTGCCTTCTCAGGAACTGATGCCAGCACTTCTGGGTGCCAGCGTCGAGCCAGTTCTTTCAATGTAGAAACGTCAATGTTTCGGTAATGAAGGAACTCCTCAAGTTCTGGCATGTATTCCTGCAGAAAACGTCGGTCGGTGCCAATTGAATTTCCGCACAGTGGGACACTTCGCGGTTCGCTGATGTGCTGCTTTATGAAAGCAAGTGTTTGCTCTTGAGCCTGCGCCACTGTGATTGTTGAAGCTTCAATGAGTGGAAGAAGTCCAGATTTCTTGTGCATCTCGGTGACGAAGTCACCCATTTGTTCGAGCTCTTCAGGCGAGGCATGAACAACCAGGTCTGGACCCTCAGCAACAATGTTTAGGTGGTCGTCAGTGATCAAAGTGGCGATTTCCACTATGACGTGGCGCGAGGGCTCAAGTCCCGTCATTTCTAAGTCCATCCAAACAAGCACATTGCGACACTACTAATAGTTGGCGACACCAGGGTCACGCCGACAGGTAGCCTTCGCCCTATGGAAATTCTTGCCAAGGCATTGCACCCGGATGCTGTTCTTCCTAAGTACGCAAATGAAGGTGACGCAGGATGCGACCTCGTAGCGATTGAAGACGTTGTTTTGAAGGCTGGAGGCGGCAGGGCCATGGTTGGAACAGGTGTCGCCATTGCCATCCCAAGTGGTCATGGTGGCTTCGTGCTTCCGCGAAGCGGCCTCGCATCTAAACACGGTGTTACCTGTTCAAACGCCCCAGGACTCGTTGACTCTGGGTACCGCGGTGAATTAAAGGTTGCTCTTGTAAACCTTGATCCGACAAATGACTACGAAGTTAAAAAGGGTGACCGTATTGCCCAGCTGGTTATTCTCGCGGTACCAAGTGCGTCATTCAGCGTGGTTGATGAACTTCCTGAGGCGACACGTGGCGAAGGTGGATTTGGGAGCACGGGACGATGACACAATTTCTTGATCCACTCGACAGCGCATTCGTTTTACTTGAGGTGCCCGGTTCAGCGATGAACATTGGTGCAATTGTTGAACTGGAATTTGGAGACGTTGCTGATCCAAAAGAACGCTACGAATTAATTCGCAACAACATCGAAGCTCGACTTCACGAAATTCCAGTGCTCAGTCAGCGACTTGTCCGCTCACCCTTCGACATGACCTGGCCAATCATGGTCAATGAGAAGAAGATTGAAATTGAAAAGCACGTGATCAGAGTTGCCTTACCTGCACCTGGCACACCAGATCAATTCGATGAGCTGATTTCCCAGTTCTTGTCGCAGCAGCTTTCACCTCAGCGACCACTTTGGCAACTTCTTGTCATTGAAGGAATGCAAGACGGTAGGGCAGCGGTTGCACT
>CAIKVF010000235.1 GCA_903830745.1 uncultured Actinomycetes bacterium
ACCAAGCGTGTAGATGGTGCTTGCCAAATGTAGGTGACTTCTAAAGAAAATTCCTATAACTAATAGAGATAAGAAGTCGTCGGCTACTGCAAGCGTCAATAGGAACAGCCTTACCTTTGGATTCACTCGCTTACCAAGCAGACTCAGTGCACCAATGGCTAGAGCAACGTCGGTAGGCATTGCAACTGCCCAGGCGTTTGATCCGGTGTTAAGTCCAACGAAAATAAGTGCGGGAACAATCATCCCCGCGAGTGCACAAAGTCCTGGAAGTACAACTTCTTTTGGACGCTGGAGACCTTCGCGAATTTCTAGACCAATCAACACAAAGAATATGAAGGTCAGAACATTTGAAAGCATGGCCAATCGTACCCCTTGCTTACTTCAGAAAGGGTGGTTAAACGATTGTGATTTCTCTAAGATCACCATCGTCAACATTGAAGACAAAGCCACGAATTTCAGTTCCAATGACGAACGGACTGCTTCGTAGTGTTGCAACGGTTTGTTTAACGTCTTCGTCAACATTTTTGTATGCGCCAAGTTTGAATGGCGGACGCTGCCCGAACTCTTTTTCTAGCTCCGCCTGTAGTGCTGCTTCTTCAAATGTCTCTAGGCCACACCTGGTGTGGTGAATGACCATGATTGACCTCGTCTGCAAGAGACGTTGGCTGAGCAGTAGCGAGCGAATGGCGTCATCAGTTGCGAGCCCTCCAGCGTTACGAATGAGGTGAGCTTGTCCGAGTTTCAGACCTAGAGCACCAAAGAGATCGAGGCGCGAGTCCATGCAGGTGAGCACTGCTAGATGCAGCTGTGGCTCAGTGGGGAGTTCGTTGTGTCCATGCTTAGGGACGTAGCTGCCGTTATGAGCAAGAAGGTCATCGATTGCAGTCATGGGATACATCTTAGGAAGAAACTCCATTGTGGCTACGCTCATTACTGGAGGCACTTATGAATAGCAATGAAGAAATCCGTGAAGAACTACGTCAACCAGCATTAGACCTTCGAGGACTAATCCCAGATGTAATGAAAGGCTTCGCAACGCTTTCTGGTGCAGCTATGGCACCAGGCGAACTCAATGTAGGAACTAAAGAACTACTCGCTCTGGTGATCGCGATTACTCGTGAGTGTGACGGGTGCATTGTTGCTCACGCACGTGGATGTGTAAGAAATGGAATTACTCGTCAACAAGTCGCCGAAGCAATAGGTGTTTCAATTTTGATGAATGGTGGACCCGGGACCGTGTGGGGTCCACGAGCGCTACACGCTTATGACGAAGCTGCTGCTACTGCTTAGAAGCTGTAGGGGAGTTTCTTAATTCCGTTTACGAATGTTGACTCCAACTGTGATGGAGCACCAGTCATCTGAATGTTTGGTGTGCGCGCAATAAGGTCACGCCACATAACTGTGATTTCACGACGAGCTAGGTGAGCACCGAGACAGAAGTGCGGACCAGGAGCACCGAAGCCGTAGTGATCGTTCGGAGTACGTCCCACATCAAATGTGTAGGGATCAACGAACACTTCCTCGTCTCGGTTAGCTGAGCTGTAATACAGCAATACCTTGTCGCCAGCCTTTAGATCTTTGCCCGAAAGCGTGTAGTCAGTTGCGAGAGT
>CAIKVF010000236.1 GCA_903830745.1 uncultured Actinomycetes bacterium
ATGTTGATGGGATGCTTCATCATTGCGCTAATCCCGCTTGGTTCAGTTATCTATGCACTTATTAATAAGGGCATAGCAGCAATCAGTTGGACTTTTCTTACAGCACTTCCTTCACAACCAAACTTGATGCAGCAAGATGCGATTGGGGGAATTGGTAATGCAATTCTTGGAACAATCATTATTGACCTACTCGCGGGATTAGTGGCTGTGCCAATTGGCGTTCTCCTCGGGCTTTATTTAGCTGAAGCAACTTCACGAGTGGCAGACTTCCTTCGCGCTATCACTGAAATTATGACGGGGATACCTTCAATCCTTCTCGGTGTGTTTGCATACGAATATGTTGTTGTCCCAACGAAGCAGTTCTCTGGTCTTGCAGGAATTGTTGCGCTTGGGGTACTGATGGTTCCAGTCATTGCAAAGGCCAGTGAAATTTCATTCAGAGGTGTCCCTTCAACGCTGAGAGAAGCGGGGCTTGCTTTAGGTGCTCGCGACTCCAAGATCGCCAAGTCGATTACCTTGCCCGTTGCAGCACCTGGTGTTATTACCGGTGTCCTTCTTTCACTGGCCAGGGCTATGGGTGAAACTGCCCCAATTCTGCTCGTTGTTGGCGCCTCTGGAGCCTGGAATTTCAACCCACTAAAACCAATTTCGGCGCTCCCACTTCTTACGTACAATTACTCTGGATCGCAGTACCCTAGCCAGCGTGCCGCTGCTTGGGGTGTTGCATTAGCGCTTGTAACAATGATCTTGATTTTAAGTCTCACTGCTCGAATAGTTTCTGCTCGAATGAGAAGGGAAAAGCGCTAATGGAAGTTGTAACAACAAAGACAGAGGTCACCACGAACATGCCAACTACTAAAAATGAGATTGCGATGCAGCTCAAGGATGTGTCCGTGGCGTTCAGCGGTCGCACTGCAGTTCGTGACGTGACTTTTGATGTCGAGGAAAAAAAGGTCACGTCACTAATTGGACCTTCAGGCTCAGGTAAGACAACACTGCTCCGATCACTTAACCGTTTGCACGACCTCACCAAGGGTGCCGTAGTTGAAGGGCAGATCCTTCTTGGCGACACTGACATCTACAACGATAAGTTGCCAACAACACTGCTTCGAAGCCGTATTGGGATGGTGTTCCAGCGTCCTAACCCATTCCCAACAATGTCTATCTATGACAATGTTGTTTCTGGACTTCGCTTTAACGGTATTAAGAAGAAGGCGCTACTCGATGAAGCGGTTGAGTCCTCTTTGATTGCCGCCGCCCTATGGGACAGCGTTAAGGGTCGTCTGAAGAACGGTGGCACAACACTTTCAGGTGGAGAACAACAGCGTCTTTGTATTGCACGTGCACTTGCGGTGGAGCCAGAAATACTTCTTATGGATGAGCCAACATCATCACTTGACCCAATTTCAACCAAGGCGATTGAAGACCTCATGGGTGAACTTAAGAATCGAGTCACAATTGTGATTGTTACTCACAACATGCAACAAGCTGCACGCGTCTCAGACAACTGCGCCTTCTTGTTGATGGGTGATGACCGTGCTGGTGAGCTTATTGAGTTCGCAGAAACTAAAAAGATCTTTAATAACCCTTCAGATCCACGCACCCTTGACTACATTCAGGGTCGCTTCGGCTGATCCAGTAGTAAGCAGTTTTGCTTGTGTTCACTAAATTGGAACACAAGAAACAAGTTTTGCTCACAGTCTTTTAACCGTCACCTCCTACTTTGTAGGTAGTTCTTTTCCAACTAGGAGGCAACATGGTTACTGCATACTTCATCGGAATTCTCTTCATACTCGCAGCGACTGCAGTGGTGCTACCGCTTCTTTTAGCTGGTCACCTCGGCCATGAAGCGCACAAGAAGGAAATTCACCACTTTCACTTCAAGGACAAGCTACGTATTGCTGATGCAAAGTCCGCAGAGCCTGTAGAGGCAATCGCAAAGTGTACGGACTGCTGTAGCCACTCGAAAACACTTGAGCTAGTTACTGAAGGCGTTGCGTAAAAGCAGTTAGCTCTGCGCTATTTGCTCGATAAGAGCAAGAACACGGCTTTCAATTTCATCGCGAATTGGTCGAACCGATTCAACTCCCTTGCCCGCTGGGTCTTCAAGTGCCCAGTCGAGGTAGGAGACACCAGGAAAGAATGGACACTCGTCGCCACATCCCATGGTGATTACGTAGTCCGATCCCTTTACAATTTC
>CAIKVF010000237.1 GCA_903830745.1 uncultured Actinomycetes bacterium
AGTATGTTGCAACGCGAGCAATACCTAGTACTGGTCCAAAGATTTCATCATCGTAAGACTTCATTCCAGGCTTAACGCCATCTAGAAGACATGGGCCAACATAGAAGCCCTTGTCAGCAGCCATTGCAATTCCGTCACGGACAACCTTTACGCCGTCAGCTGGAGCATTCACTACATAGCTAACAATGCGGTCACGGTGCTCTTTAGTGATCACTGGGCCGAAGTCAGACTTTGGGTCATTGCCAGGGCCAACTGTGAGCTTGTCCATGCGCTCGGTGATCTTGGCAATAAGGGGTTCTGCAACGTTGCCTACAGCAACGACCACCGAGATGGCCATGCAGCGTTCTCCAGCAGAACCAAATCCTGCGTTGATGGCAGCGTCGGCTGCGATGTCGAGGTCAGCATCTGGAAGGACCACCATGTGGTTCTTGGCGCCACCAAGTGCTTGGACGCGCTTTGCGTTCTTGGTTCCAGTTTCATAGACGTGCTTTGCGACTGGAGTTGATCCAACAAAGCTGATTGCGTCGATGCCGGGGTGATTAAGAAGTCCATTTACGAGGTCTGCGTTTCCATGCAGCACGTTAAACACGCCGTCTGGGAGTCCAGCTTCTTTTAGAAGCTCGGCGAGTCGGACTGAAACCGATGGGTCACGCTCAGAAGGCTTCAAGATAACAACGTTTCCAGTAGCGAGCGCATTGGCGGTCATCCATAGCGGCACCATGATTGGAAAGTTGAACGGTGTGATTGCAGCAACGACTCCAACGGCTTCACGAACTGAATGAACATCTACGCCATCTGCAACTTGGCTAGAAAATCCACCCTTCATGTGTTCAGCGAGGCCACAGGCGTATTCCACGTTCTCAAGTCCTCGAGCGATTTCACCCTTGGCGTCAGCAATGGTTTTTCCATGCTCGGCGGTGATGATTGCTGCGAGCTCGTCAGTGTGCTTTACGAGCAGCGCACGGAAGGTGAAAAGGATGTTGGTTCGAACTGAGAGTGAAGAATTACGCCATGTCTTTGCGGTCTCTTGAGCCTGAGTAACGACTTCATCAAGCAACGTGGCGTCAGCAATTGGGGCACTGCCAGACTGTTCTCCAGTAGCGGGATTGAAGACAGGAATATCACCACTTCCGTCAACGCGTTTCCCATTAATAAAGTGCTGAATTGTCGGCATTTTTCCTTCTTCCTAGGTCTCTAATCTACAGGCACGCCTGAGCACTGTCGTAAGGTTGTCAGATGAATACGATCCGACCCCTACGTGATGCCTGTGCTGTTGAACCCCTTGGAGATGGCAGGTTTAGTGCCGTTTTATCCGACTACTACACAATTACTGACGGACGGCCAAACGGCGGGTACTTACAAACTGTTCTCGGAAGCGCCGCGCTTGCTGCTGCCAGTGCGCAGGGATCAGCTCACCAACACGTGACCGCCCTAACGACTAATTACATTGGTGCTCCTAAAACGGGACCAGCAGAACTGCACACCGACGTTAGAAAAGTTGGACGAGGTGTTTCATTTGTTCACGTAACGCTCCTTCAAGAAGGAGTCATTACTAATGAATCAATTGCGACACTTGGAACCCTTGGCGCAGAATCTGATCTGCGTTACGCAGATACTCCTGTATTTGACATTGCCCCTCTTGAAGACTGTCGTCGCTCCACTGGTGGAGATGAAATCAACATTGCAAAAGTTGTTGATCAGCGTTTCGACCCAGCCAGCTCAGGATGGCGCGATGGGGAGATTTCAGACAAGGCTGAGCTAAAGATGTGGATTCGACTTGACGATGACGATGCTTCGTGGTCACCTCACAGTTTGTTGTTCGCAACAGACGCCATGCCACCCGCGACATTCGCGATTGGATCTTCAGGATGGGTGCCAACGTTGCAGCTCAGCTCGTACGTACGTCGCGTGCCAGTTGGCGAGTGGTTAAAAGCCCGCCAGTGGTGTGTTGTGATTGCCGACGGACTCGTGGACGAGCGATGCGAAATGTTTGACGAAAGAGGCGAACTTGTTGCACTCGGTAGCCAACTCGCCATGGTTCGTTTTCCCGAAGGCAAGTAGTCGTGTCAGGGCCGCGCGTAAACGCAGACGGCTCACTTTTTATTCGATCAAAGCTCGTTATTCCATTTGGCGAGATTGATCTGCGGGTCACAACATCTGGCGGACCTGGTGGTCAGCACGCAAATAGATCACTAACTCGCGTCGTTGTTTCGTTCCATGTCAATACTTCTGAAGTACTGAGTGAGTCCGACAGGTCGCTGTTACTTGAAAAAGCAGGAACTGTGATTCGCTCTAGTGCGAGTCGCTACCGCTCTCAAGCGCAAAACAAATCTGCAGCTCTCGAGCAGCTGGCTGTAAAGATTGCAACTGGGCTAACTCGTCAAGCTCCTCGCAGGGCAACAAAGCCCACGAAGAGTTCAAAAGTTCGTCGTGTTGATGAAAAGAAAGTTAGAAGTCGAGTTAAAGAGAATCGACGTCGTCCCGCAACGGACTAGTTGGCTTCTTTAAGGTGTCGCTCAATCACACTTAGTGACATGTGCATCAGATCACTCAGCCCCATGTCGGAATCTTCGTGTGGTCCACGCAGTGGTGTGAGTGACGCATAACCAGCAGCAATCAACGCACCGTCTTCGTCAGCATCCTCGTCGCTGACGTCACCAAGTTCTGGGGTAGCAGCACCGAGTCGAAGTTTGAGCTCTCCTTCGTCGTCGAGTGGCCCTCCGGTTCCTGATTTTGCAGACTTCACAATTCCAGCTGTAGAGATTCTTCCTCGCTTAACGCCCTTGATCTCATTTCTTGGCAGGTTGGGAACATTGAGATTCATGAGTGTTCGCTGCGGAGCCTGGAGCATTACTTCGAGCACCTCTATTGCAATATCTGCGGCTGGTTCGTAGGAAACGTTCTCGCCCCAGTTGGTTGAAACTGCGAGTCCAGAGAGTCCAAGCTGCGCGCCAGTGAGAATTGCACCGACGGTTCCAGAGTGCAGCACACTTCTTCCAACATTGGCACCAGCGTTGATGCCCGAGAGAATGAGGTCTGGCTGAAAGTTAAAACTTCCAACCGCGCCAAGAATGGCACATAGCGCTGGGGGAGCATCTAGGGCGTAGCCCTGAATGTTGTCTGCTCCTTCAATCTTTTGCTTCTTGTACTTCACCGAAGGATTATCGAATACGTCGCCTACGGCTGATGACATTCCTGAGTAGTTCTTGTCAGGGGCAACGATAATTGCC
>CAIKVF010000238.1 GCA_903830745.1 uncultured Actinomycetes bacterium
CATTGGATTCGCCGTGGCGTCAGCGGTCGGAGGGATCGCCAACAGCTTCAGCGTTCTCGTCACTGCACGTGCCGTGCAGGGAGCCTTCGGTGCATTACTTGCACCTGCAGCTCTCGCATCAGTTACGTCAACTTTCACGAATTCCAAAGAGCGTGCCAAAGCGTTTGCCATCTTTGGAGCGATTGGTGGATCAGGTGCCGCCATTGGACTACTACTAGGTGGTGCGCTTACAGAATGGCAGTCGTGGCGTTGGTGTCTCTACATCAATCTTTTCTTTGCAGTGTTTGGAGTCATTGGTGTTGCTCTTTTTGTCGAAGGCTCCAAGAGAGAAAACAATGACCGGCTCGACTATCTGGGAACGCTGCTCGGAAGCCTGGGCCTATTTTTCGTGGTCTATGGACTTGGTCACGCGGTAACAACTAGCTGGAGCAATGCAGCAACATGGGGAAGTCTTGTTATTGGTCTCGTTCTCCTCGTGCTCTTTACGTTCTGGCAAGAAAAGGCAAAGAATCCACTGTTGCCACTTCGAATACTTGCGAGCAGGACTCGAGGAGGGTCACTGGTGGCGATCTTCATCACCAGCGTTGGAATTTTCGGAGTGTTCCTATTCCTTTCCTATTACTTAGAAGGAACACTCAACTACTCGCCACTTCGAACTGGCTTTGCGTTCTTGCCAATGGTGATTGCCATCTTGGTGTCGTCGGCACTCGCGAGTGCACGACTACTTCCTATGGTTGGTCCACGACCTCTGGTGCCGAGTGGAATGCTTCTTTCAATGCTCGGCATGATCCTCTTCACGAGACTCACACCAGAACCCGATTACCTCGGTCACGTGCTTCCGGGACTCATTGTTGCGGGGCTTGGACTCGGAATGATCTTTGCACCAGCTACTGCAAGTGCAACTGCTGGCATTAAAGAAGAGGACGCCGGCGCGTCGTCAGCTTTTGTGAACACTGTTCAGCAAATTGGCGGATCAGTTGGAACTGCACTTCTAAATACGATTGCGGTGTCAGTGACACTGCGCGCATTCGCCACAGTGGAAAATCCTGCCCAGTTAGTTCATGCCACACTGCACGGTTACACCGTTGCGTTCTGGTGGGGTGCTGGGTTCTTCGGCGTCGGAGCTTTGCTAACGCTTTTAATACTTGATTCAGGAGTTCCCGAACTAGAAGGCGAAACTGTTCCGCTGCACTAAATAAGTGGCCACGGATAAGGCGGCCAGTCACTATCTTCATCAGGTAGCGGGTACGAAGCGAAGTTGACGAGGTCTTGCGCACGAACTTGCGCGAAGGCGAGCTCACTCGGTGAAAGATACAGACCTAGTTCTCCAGTTTTCCCATTGGCGAATTCATTCACAGCATCGAGCACTGGCTGGGGGATTGGTTCACCGGCGTAGTCCCAAAGAACTGTTCGAAGTTTGTCTTCTTCGTGGAAGGTGAGCCCGTTATCAATTGCCCAACACCTCTCACCGTCATAGATAACGTGACCAGCTTTGCGGTCTGCATTGTTAGCAACGACGTCAAGTGCACAGAGTCTGTGAAAGTAATCATTGAACTGCGGCATTTCTCGAAGAGTGAAGTAGTGGTCTTCTAAGTTGTCATTAACCCAGTACTGCAGTGATCCAATGCCAAAGGGGAGATCTTCACGGGCAATAGTCATAGGCACTGTGTCAAAGCCAAGTAGCTGGTCAAGTTCATACGTTGCAACTTCTCGTCGCCATAGACCATCAGGAAAGTCCCACAGGGGACGCTCTCCGGCTTCAGCCTTGTAACAAGCCTGTGCGGTGACGCCGTCAAGAGTGATTGTTACAAGGAGTGCTTGGTTCGACGATCCTGAAACGCGTCCTTCAACTTCAACGTCTCCCTTAGATAGAAGCGTTCGTTGCTGTTCTGCGTTCATAGCTACCTAATTGGTGGGCGGTGACCGTTAGTTCGAGGACAGTCGTGGCCCTTGGGGTCTAGCGGTCCCTCACAGAGCGGGCAAGGTGGACGTCCTTGTTCAACGAGGAGCCTGATGGCGATTGCGAGTCCTCCAGCCCATTCTTTTGAAAGCGTGAGCTCGAGGTCATCTTCGTCGTCCATGGATTCAAACGTGACTTCGATGTACTGCTCATCTTCGTCAACCGCAATAGAGATGTCACCTACAGCGAAGTCCACTTCGTATTCCGGCTCAAGGGTGAAGTCATCTGGGAGGTGACCTGGTCCACGTGCGAAGTCGTTAAGCACTTGTCCAAGCCATTCAGCGAGAGCTGCGAGTTGCATTTTCTCGCACTTAACAATGACGAGCCTGCGTCCTTGACGAGCTTGCAAGAGAAAGAGTCGGTTACCAACTTCACCGCGTACCCCAACCATTACCTTGTCTGGTGCATCAAAGAC
>CAIKVF010000239.1 GCA_903830745.1 uncultured Actinomycetes bacterium
ATCTCCAAGGAGATGCCAGCATTTGGTTTGACGCGACATCAGTTGGGCTCGCAAGTCCCGCACCTACGGTGCGAGGGAATGGGAAGTGTCCGGCGTTAATTTGTCCAGCGCGGTACATGAGCAGCGTGATGATAACTAGTGAGATGAGCCCGAGAACTATCCATGCAGCACCGAGGTGACTTCCATAAAAACGACTCGCGCGGTCCTTGCGCGCTGGAGCGTTTTTGATGCGAATGACTGTGAAGACAACGAGTGAAACAAGAACTGCTACTGAGAAGAAGTCTTCAGTAAAGACCAGCCAGTTGCTCTGTCCAATAAAAGGGATATGGAAGTCGCGATTGAAAAGCCCGCCATACGCTTCAATGATTGTTGTTGTCAGGACTGTGAATCCCCACATCGTAAAGAAGTGCGCAAGTCCAGGAACGGTCCACTTGAGCAGTTTCTTCTGTCCTGCAACTTCTACAACTTCTGCTTCAGATACTTTGCGAAAGCCCTGCCACCTGCGAGGAGCTGGCTTTCCACTGCGAATAAGTTTTGACAACCAGAAGAAACGTCGCCCCGCAACAGCGAAACAAATAAGTGATACTCCGAGTCCGATGACGATTCTTGCTAACACGTTGATTCCTCTTCGTTAGTTCTTTTTAAAATTCTCTGAATAGCGACTTGCAGTTGGACCGCGTTGTCCCTTGTACTTCGATCCAAGTATTGACGAACCATATGGATTATCCGCAGGTGTTGTCATTTGGAAGAAACTAATTTGACCAATCTTCATACCGGTATAAAGGGTGATTGGCAAGTTCGCAACATTTGAAAGCTCGAGCGTGATGTGCCCGTCCCATCCTGCGTCAATAAATCCTGCAGTTGAGTGGATTACGAGGCCAAGGCGACCAAGTGAACTCTTCCCATCAAGGCGTCCAACTAAATCATCTGGCAACATGATGCGCTCGGTTGTTGATCCGAGTAAAAACTCACCCGGGTGAAGGATCATTGGTGTGTCGAGTCCAACGTCAATGAGTTCGGTCAAATCTTCTTGTACTTCTTTGACGTCAATCACGCGCTGGGAGTGATTGCGAAATACGCGGTAGTACTGGTCAATATGAAGGTCAACTGATGACGGTTGAATGCAGTCTTCACCAAGTGGGTCAATGATGATTCGACCCGATGCAAGAGCTTCTTTGATTGACCTGTCTGAGAGCACCATAACCCTCGCAACGATACTCTGAAGTAACCCACTCGGCCACAATATGCCTTAAAAAATAGGCAATTGCTTAGAGATTACGATGGTGGCATGCGGGCGTAGTTCAGCGGCAGAACATCAGCTTCCCAAGCTGAGAACGCGAGTTCGATTCTCGTCGCCCGCTCCAATCCACTGTCCTATGAGATGGGACAGAGTTCATTAGATTCATCTTGTGAGCAACTCAGTCATCTTGTTAGTGCTCTTTGCGGGATTAGTACACGCCTTGTGGAACGCCATAGCTAAAAACATCACCGACCAATTTGTTAGCTTCGGACTCCTAAACGTAGGAGCAGCAGGAGCGAGCTGGGTGCTTCTGCCCTTTGTAGGTCTTCCAAGAAGTGGGGCTTGGATCTATTTGCTCTGCTCAGTTTGTCTTCACTGCACATATGAACTTTTGTTAATGGGCGCATTTCGTCGTGGAGATTTTTCAAAGTCATATCCAATAGCTCGTGGTGTTGCTCCTCTGCTCGTAGCCCTCGGCGGTTTCTTCTTTGCCAACCAACATCAAAACGCACTGAGCCTCTTGGGGATTTTTGTAATTGTGAGTGGCGTTCTTTCTCTATCTCTAATCAAAGGGGCCAAGGTCAGTGCGAACTCTGCAACTATCTGGGCACTCGCAACGGGAGTAGGTATTGCTGCCTACACAGTTGTTGATGGACTCGGAGTTAGAGCGGCACACAGTTCAATTAGATATGGCGTAACACTTTTTGTTTTACAAGCAACACTTTGGCTCGTTGTTACATTTATTCGAAGAGGCATTTCATGGTGGCCTTCTGCAAAGACCGCACGCCTCGGCATCGCAGCTGGTGCTGGTTCAATTGCTGGGTATCTACTAATACTTTGGGCGCAGTTTCATGCTTCTTTCGCTCTAGTGAGTGCACTACGAGAAACAGGCGTTCTCTGGGCAGCTGTAATTGGTGCGCTGTATTTCAAAGAGGGCTCACTTCGAAAGACTGTTGGTCCAGCAATAGTCATTGTGATTGGTGTTTCTCTACTTGCAGTCGGGTAGCGCTTAGTTCTTGTTGGACCTACGCTGAGGTGTAGTGAACTACCTCTTCCTTCTGTTGATCATCTTCGGGATAAACCTTCTCCCAGCATTTGGACCCCCTACGTGGCTCGCACTCGTTATAGCCCAGTGGAGATGGCATTTGAATCCAGTCGTAGTTGTTGGCCTCGGAGTACTTGGAGCAGTAGCGGGTCGTGGGCTACTGGCTGTTGCCTTCGGTCGACTAAGAGATCACTTCCCAAAGCGCTACATAAATAATCTCAACCGTGCACACGCAAAATTAGATTCGCACCCATCTGGCGAGATTGCTTGGTACGTCGTTTTCTTATTCACACCAGTTCCCTCTGCACAACTTTTCTGCGCAGTAGGACTACTCGAAATGCCACTAACAAAAATTCTCATCACCTTTGCGGTTGGGCGGCTTGTTTCATATGCGATCTACGACGCAACAGCTTCTGCGATAGGTCACGAATTTCACAGCCTCTGGAGCAAGTACTGGGGAAGCCCTCTCGCGATTGCGCTCCAAGTCTCATTCCTGATTGGTCTAAGTGTTCTGCCGCTCATCTCCTGGAAAGATAAGGACTCGACTCTCGAAAAGCCTTCAGATACAGGAGAAACTGTCTAGATTCTGTACTTAGTCCAGTACTGGACAATGTACAAACAGTTGGTATAGTTGCCCTCGTGACAATTGGCGCAAGTGACGTACTGAGAGAAAACGGAGTGCAGGCAACTGCGCAACGACTCGCAGTACTTCGCGCGGTGTCAGCACAACCTCACATCACCGCAGACGGTGTTGTTGCAATTGCAACTGATGAAATTGGAACTATTTCTCGTCAAGCTGTGTACGACACACTTGGCCTGCTCGCAGAAAAAGGAATTATTCGAAAGATCCAACCAGTTGGATCACCCGCTCTTTACGAAGACCGAATAAGTGACAATCATCACCATTTAATTTGTAGAAATTGCGCAATGGTTGTTGATGTTGACTGCGCTGTGGGACAAACACCTTGTCTCACTGCAGCAGACGCCATGGGTTTTGAAATTGATGAAGCAGAGGTCGCCTACTGGGGCCTCTGTCCTAGTTGTCAAAAAAGTTCGAAGTAACGCAGTACCGCTATCTATAAAGGAGAAAATATGACAGAAGAAAACAAGTGTCCAGTTGTTGGAGGCGCAAGCACTCGAGTAACTGGCTTACAGAACAACGCACAGTGGTGGCCTAATCAACTCAACATCAAGTTGTTACACCAGGCAAATCCTGCAGCGAGTCCTATGGACAAGAACTTCAATTACGCGAAAGAATTCGCAAAGCTCGACCTTGATGTTTTAAAGAAGGACATCGAGAAGTTGATGACTAACTCACAAGAGTGGTGGCCAGCTGACTGGGGACACTACGGTCCATTCTTTATTCGCATGGCGTGGCACAGCGCTGGAACATACCGAATTAGTGACGGACGTGGAGGTGCTGGATCTGGAGCGCAACGTTTCGCACCACTAAACAGCTGGCCGGACAATGGAAACCTCGACAAGGCTCGCCGACTTCTATGGGAAATCAAGAAGAAGTATGGACAGAAGATTTCATGGGCTGACCTCATGATCTTTGCTGGTAACTTTGCACTCGATTCAATGGGCTTTAAGACATTTGGTTTCGCTGGTGGACGTGTTGACATCTGGGAACCAGAAGATGACATCTACTGGGGTCCTGAAGACACGTGGCTTGACGACAAGCGCTACACCGGTGAGCGCGACCTCGAGAATCCACTTGGTGCAGTGCAGATGGGACTCATCTACGTAAACCCAGAAGGACCTAACGGAAACCCTGACCCACTTAAGGCAGCGGTTGACATTCGTGAAACGTTTGCACGCATGGCAATGGACGACGAAGAAACTGTCGCGCTTATTGCTGGTGGTCACACCTTTGGAAAGACTCACGGTGCAGGCGACCCTAATAAGTACGTAGGACCAGAACCAGAAGCTGCACCAATTGAAGCGCAGGGACTTGGCTGGATCAACACCATGGGAACTGGCAACGCTGGTGACACCATCACGAGTGGCCTCGAGGGCATCTGGACAACCAAGCCAACACAGTGGAGCAACGACTACTTCAATCACCTCTTTATGTACGAGTGGGAGCTCTTCAAGAGCCCTGCTGGCGCACAACAGTGGCGACCAAAGGGTGGTGCTGGATCTACAACAGTTCCAGACGCACACGACAAGAAGAAGACGCACGCACCAACAATGTTGACAACCGACCTTGCACTCATTGTTGACCCTGCATACAAAAAGATTTCTAAACGGTTCCAAGAGAATCCAAAAGAATTTGCAGATGCGTTTGCTCGTGCGTGGTTTAAGTTGACGCACCGTGACATGGGACCATACGTGCGCGGACTCGGAGCGTATGTTCCAAAGAAGCCACAGCTATGGCAAGACCCAATCCCTGTAGTTGACTTCAAGCTTCCAACCGACAAGGACATAGTTGCTCTTAAGAAGAAGATTGCAAACTCTGGCCTCAGTGTTTCGCAACTTGTTTCAACTGCCTGGGCGTCTGCAGCAACATTCCGTGGCACCGACAAGCGCGGTGGAGCCAATGGTGCACGCATTGCATTAAGCCCACAGAATGCATGGGAAGTTAACAGTCCTGCGCAGTTGAAGAAAGTGCTTAAAGAACTTGAATCAATTCGCAAGAGCTTTAACACAAAGAGCAAGAAGATTTCACTCGCTGACATCATCGTGCTCGGTGGTTGTGTTGGAATTGAAATGGCCGCGCAGAATGCTGGGCGCAAAGTTACTGTTCCATTTACACCAGGACGCAACGACGCAACACAGAAAGACACCGACGTTGCATCATTCGCAGTTCTTGAGCCAACACACGATGGTTTCCGCAACTATGTAGCGAAGGGCCAGCGTCGCAGTGAAGAAGATCTTCTTCTTGACCGTGCGCACTTGCTCACACTCAGTGCACCAGAAATGACTGTACTTATAGGTGGACTACGCGTGCTTGGCACCAACGTTGACGGATCGGCGCATGGAGTATTTACAAAGAACCCAGGAGCGCTTAGTAACGACTTCTTTGTGAACTTGATTGATCTCGACACTGAGTGGAAGCCTGCGAAGGATGGTTCACTTGTTGGAACAGACAGAAAGTCTGGCAAGACAAAGTGGACAGCAACTCGAGCTGACCTCATCTTTGGATCTAACTCACAGCTACGTGCAATTGCAGAGGTGTACGCAACAAACGACGCGAAGAAGAAGTTCGAAAAGGACTTCGTTGCAGCGTGGGTCAAGGTAATGAACCTCGACCGTTTCGATCTGGCGTAAATAAGTAAAGATTCAACTCAAATCCCCGGCTCTTTGAGCCGGGGATTTGTGCATAAAACCCTCAATGTGAATTAAGAAGTTGTTAAAGCACCCGATTCACAAGCGATTCGCACTCAGTCGCCATCACTTACCTATTTATACTGAAGATTGCTCTTAGTTTTAGAAAGTAGATGCATGAAACTCGTTCGTTCAACATTTGTGATTGCCACACTCGCGCTCACCATGATGAGCGTTGTGCCTGCGGGAGCTGCAGCACCGACATGGAAGGCCGCTGAAAACGTAAGTCTGCCGAGTGGCACATCGAGCATTTACCAAGGTTGGTTGCCTTTCTTATCGTGTCCTACGGCCAACAACTGCAGTGGGGCCGGAAGCATGAACGATTCATCAAACGCTGTGCAAGGTTTGCTGCTCAGTGAGACCAAGGGTGTTTGGGAATCATCAATTTTAGGATTACCTGCAAACGCTGCAAAATCACCAGGAGTGATGATCTACGCACTTGGATGCGCAACGAATGGCAACTGTGTCACGGGTGGTCAGTACACAGACTCCAGTGCAAACGTTGATGCATTTGTTGCTAGTCAGTCCGGTGGGACGTGGGCAAAGGCAAGTGCAGTCATTTTGCCAACGGGTGCGGCTTCAACGTCACAAAGCGCGCAGGTTCGCGGTGTGTCTTGTTCGTCTGCTGGAAACTGCGTGGCGATTGGAACATACGTAGAGAGTGGAACTGCCACACAGAAGACGCAAGGGTTTGTAGTTAGCCAAGTGAACGGTGCGTGGCGCCAGGCAACAAAGATTGCACTGCCACCTTCAACTAACGCGAACCCATACGTTTCAGTAGGACAAATTTCATGCTGGAGCACGGGGAACTGCGCTGCGATTGGTAACTACATTGACGTCAACAACGTAAGTCAAGGTTTCTTGTTGAGTGAAGTTAATGGAACGTGGCAAACAGGACAAAACGTATCTATGCCATCAAATACAAGTGCGTACGCCAACATCTCACTCAATGCTCTTACGTGCGCATCAGCACAGAACTGCACAGCAATTGGTA
>CAIKVF010000240.1 GCA_903830745.1 uncultured Actinomycetes bacterium
ACTGCTGAAGCGACAAACGAACGATTCAAGTTTCTTCTAGGTGCTGGACAAACTGGACTCTCTTGCGCATTCGACCTTCCTACGCAGATGGGATACGACGCAGATCACATTCGCTCCGAAGGTGAAGTTGGAAAAGTAGGAGTTGCGATTTCGTCACTTGATGACATGCGTCTTCTTCTTGCTGGACTTCCACTTGACGAAGTGACAACATCAATGACCATTAACTCAACAGCGTCAACGCTGCTTTTGTTCTACCAGTTAGTCGCTGAAGAACAGGGTGTAAGCGGCGACAAGCTTCGCGGAACAATTCAGAATGACATTTTGAAGGAATACGTTGCGCGTGGAACATACATCTACCCACCACGCCCTTCAATGCGCCTTATCGTCGACACCTTTAGCTACTGCGCAAAGGAAATGCCTAACTGGAACACGATTTCAATTTCTGGCTACCACATTCGTGAAGCGGGCTCTACTGCGGTGCAAGAAATTGCCTTCACGATTGCTAACGGAATTGCATACGTAGAAGCAGCAATGGCTGCTGGGCTCGCAATTGATGACTTCGCTCCACGTCTCAGCTTCTTCTTCAATGCTCACAACAACATGTTCGAAGAAATTGCGAAGTACCGTGCAGCTCGTCGACTATGGGCGAACATCATGCGTGAACGATTCGGCGCAAAGGACCCTAAGTCCATGATGCTTCGTTTCCACACTCAGACCGGTGGATCAACACTCACTGCGCAGCAACCACTCAACAACGTGGTTCGCGTTACCGTGCAGGCTATGGCCGCAGCACTTGGTGGAACACAGTCACTGCACACCAATGGGTTTGACGAAGCACTTGGTCTTCCAACTGAACACGCGGCGAAGCTTGCCCTTCGTACCCAGCAGATCCTTGGCTACGAGTCAGGTATTGCCGACACCGTAGACCCACTCGCTGGTTCATACTTTGTTGAGTCAATGACTGATGAAGTTGAGAAGCTCGCTTCTGCGTACATCAGGACCATTGATGACATGGGTGGGGCAGTGGCTGCAATTGAAGCCAACTACATGCAAGACGAGATTGAATCTGCAGCATATGAATTCGCACGCAATGTCGACAAGGGTGACAACGTTGTTGTAGGCGTTAACAAGTTTGCGGAAGTAGAAACTACGAAGAATGATGTCTTTCCAGTTGACAAGAAGCAGCAAGAAGATCAGGTCACACGAGTTAAGGCCCTAAAGACTAAGCGCGACAATGACGCAGTGAAAGCAGCACTTGATGACGTGGCAGCAGCAGCACGTGGAACGCAGAACCTGCTCTATCCAATGAAGATTGCGCTTTCTCGCATGGCGACGCTTGGTGAAGTGGCAGATGTTCTACGAGCTGAGTTTGGGACTTACCAGCCCCACTAATCAGTAAGAGGCTCTGAGAAGTGCGTTACAAAGAAATCCACACCGACTTTTCCGGTGTAGTGAGGATGCGTTAGCGCACGCCACTGTTGATACAGGTCAGTGTTTCGAAATTCGTTGTGTGCTTCGACTGAATCCCATGTAACAAGCAACAAGTGCTTCGTTGGATCTTCAATTTCACGTCGAACTTCTGCTCCACGGCATCCTGGTGCTGAG
>CAIKVF010000241.1 GCA_903830745.1 uncultured Actinomycetes bacterium
CTGACGTACTTGCACAATTTAATGATGTTCACTTTGAGGCTGATTTCTAGTTATGCGACTTCTCCGTGATGACCTTTTTATAAAGATCTCAGGAGTCACTACAGAAGAAGATGCACTCTTTTCCATAGGGCTTGGTGCAAGTGCGATTAGCTTTGACTTCCTTCCTTCACATTGGCAAGTTTCACCGGCGCATGCTCACGACATTGTCAGACGACTACCTGGCGGGGCCATCTCAGTAGGAGTATTTCGTAATGAGCTTCCAGAACGAGTGGTTGAGATCGCAAACACGATTGGCTTAAACATTGTCCAAATTGATGGACCGTGCAGTCAGTCTCAACTTCAGTACATTGCAGAACGCGTAAATACGATCATCAGAAGTGTGCCAAGTGATTTTGATTACGCATCAGGTGTTCCAATCCCTGATGCTGACTATTTACTTATGCCCGATGTCGATGACTATGAGAGCCTCGTTGACTGTCTAGAAGTCTTTTCTGATGAAGCGCTTCGAACACCGATAATCGTCGGAGGCGGTCTTAGTGATCTAAACGTGGCAGACGTTGTTCAGAATTATCCGGTGTGGGGAGTTGATGTTCGCTCAGGCGTTGAATCAACACCCGGGGTGAAAGACCCTGCACGACTTGGTGCGTTTATAGGCAACGCCAAGTGGGCATTCGACAACAGTTTGGTTCCGCGCAGAAATGATGAGTGGTTCAGCCTTTAGGCGTGAAAGCGACGGAAAATAACGCTGCCGTTGTGACCACCAAAGCCAAACGAGTTAGAGAGCACAACCTCAAGTTCGGCTTTTCGTGGTGAATCAAGAACAACATCAAGACCAATCTCAGGGTCAACTTGCGTTGTTCCAGCAGTTGGTGGAATCGACTGATTCAAAAGTGTAAGCACAGATGCAACACCTTCAAGTGCTCCAGCAGCCGATAATGAGTGTCCTAGGTGACCCTTAATCGAAGTGATTGGTGGGACGCCTTTTGTAAAGACACGCTTCATGGCAACAGACTCACCAAGGTCGTTAAGTGGAGTTGAAGTTCCGTGTGCATTGATGTGAGAAACATCTTCAGGGTTAATACCCGCGTCACTTAGTGCCAGTTCCATGCATCGAACTGCACCGTTACCTTCTGGGTCAGGTGCAGTGATGTGGTGCGCGTCGGCGGTTGATGCTGCGCCAATAACTTCGGCGAGGATTGTTGCGCCACGAGCAACAGCGTGGTCCCAGTCTTCAAGGATCAAGATTCCAGCTCCTTCACCCATAACGAAACCATTACGGTTCACGTCAAATGGGCGAGAGATCTCTTCGTTGCTGAGTGCGGTCATGTTCTTAAAGCCTGCTTCAGAAAGTGGAACCATTACTGCTTCGGCTCCACCAGCAACAGCCATGCTGCATCGACCTGACGCAATCAATCTTGCAGCGTTTCCAATGGCGTGTGTCCCAGCGGCGCAGGCTGTCGTTACGGTTTCTGCTGGTCCTCCGAGACCAAAGCGCATAGACACCGCAGCAGTTGCAGCATTAGGCATCATCATTGGCACCATGAATGGAGAAACACGGTCCGGACCTTTTTCAGTAAGCACTCGAAATTGCTCAAGCACAGTCTGTAGTCCACCAATGCCAGTAGTTACAAGTGACCCACCATCAATGATTGGTCCTTCAAGTCCACTCTGATCCCATGCTTCTTGAGCGGCCATTAATCCATAAAGAGTAAATGGGTCGAATCGACGAAGTTCTTTTGGTCCGCCAAGGTGTGAGGCATCGAATTCACCAATGCGCTTAGAGGCTGGTGGGGTAGAACTCTGAAGTGCTTGCCAGAGGGCATCTGCTCCTACGCCAGCGCAAGAAATGGCTCCTAGACCTGTGACAGCGACTCGACGCCCCTGTACTGGACCGGAAGGTGTTACCGCTACTTGCACTAGAGCTTGGCGTAGATCAGTTCGAAGGCAGCGCCAACAGTTGAAATGTCCTTGAGCTCGTCTTCGCCAACTTCAACGTTGAATGTCTCTTCAAGGGCCATAACAAGTTCAACGAGGTCGAGGCTGTCTGCTCCGAGGTCGTCAAAGAAGTTTGCTTCCATTGTTACTGCGCTTGGGTCAACGGCTAGTACTTCAACTACGTTGTCTGTCAGTTTTGCGATTGCTTCGTTACGGTCCATGGTTAACCCCTTAATTTCTCTCGTGTAATCGTACTAAAAATTCAACAAAAAAATAGCCACCTAGTGACCGAGAGCAAGTCCACCATCAGAAGCAATCACTGCACCAGTGATGTATCGAGCATGGTTACTGGCAAGGAACCCGACAACGCCAGCGATATCAGACGGCTGTCCAATACGTCCCATTGGAATCATCGCCATCATTTGATCCTTCGCTGGACCAAGGTCGCTCGTCATATCTGTCTCAATAAGTCCAGGTGCGACAACGTTCACGGTGATGGAGCGAGACGCAACTTCTTGGGCGAGTGAGCGTGCGAGTCCTACGAGACCCGCTTTGGCGGCTCCGTAGTTGGCTTGTCCGGGTACTCCAATGAATGGGCTGATTGATCCAATAAAAATTATTGAGCCTTGACGATTTCGAACCATTGAGGCCATGGTGGCGCGAGCAGTGTAAAAAGCTCCGTCAAGGTCAGTCGCCATAACTTCTCGCCACTGCTCATCAGTCATTCGCATTGCGAGACCGTCTCTGGTGACTCCGGCGTTTACAACACACACTTCAACCGGACCGAACTCTTCAATGGAAGCCTTAACTGCTTCATTGACAGATGCTGAATTTGATACATCAACAGCGAATGATTTAACGCATCCAGATGGAGCAGTGCCCGAGCGTGACATGCCAACGACGTTGTCACCGAGATCAATGAAGTGTTGTGCAATAGCTGCACCGATCCCTCGGCTAGCACCAGTAATGATTACGTGACGACTCATAGATCCAACTCCTGTAGTTCTTTAAGCGTAGATGGTGCCAATTGTGAATCGAAGGTTCTAATTCGCTTGGTAAGGCCAGTAAGAACTCCAGATGGTGGCATTTCAATTGTTTGTGTGACGCTTTGTGGCAGTGTCAGTGTTGCATCGAGGAATTGCACCGGAGAGGTGAGCTGTCGAGAAAGCAATTCTTTCCAGTCCTGCGCTGTGGTGTGTACGTTTCCATCAACGTTTGCAATAAGCACAGAATCGGTGGTTCGCCACTCAATGTTTGCGAGTGCTGCGTCAAGTTCGTCTTGTGCTGGAGACATGAGAGGAGAGTGGAATGCTCCTCCTACTGGAAGTGGTGTTGCGCGCTTCCATCCGAGTTCTTTATTACGCGACATCAAGTCATCGAGACCCGCACGAGAGCCACTCACAACAATTTGTCCGGTTCCGTTGATGTTCGCGATCCAAACGTTCTCGAGAGTTTTTAGATTCTCTAATGCGCCTTCTTCGCCACCCATGAGTGCAACCATTGATCCCTCAGTTGTCGTGGCGCAGCGCAGCATCGCGGCACCTCGAACTCCAATGAGCTTTGCGCCATCTTCAATTGAAAGAAGTCCAGAAGCAACCAGTGCAGAAAACTCACCGAGACTGTGACCAAGTAGGTAACGAGGACGAATGCCCTTGTCGAGAAGTTCTAGGTACCCAATAGTTGAACGTGCGAATGTAGCAATCTGAGCGTTGTCGGTCCGAACAACTTCTTCACTAGAAGCGGTGGTGAGAAGTGACGCCACGTCAATTCCTGATGCTTCACTAATGTTCCCAATTTGATTCCAGTGCTTTGATTCTTGCCACTGAAGTCCGGCTCCACTCGCGAGTGAGCCTTGCCCTGGAAATAGGCAAACAAGGTTTTCAGAAAAGTTGGATGTCATGTTTATAAAGTAACAGCGTGCCCGGAGTGGGATTCGAACCCACACACCCTTTCAAGTAGAGGATTTTGAGTCCTCCGCGTCTGCCGTTCCGCCATCCGGGCTGCGGTGGATAACGCTACCAGTAACTCTAAGGTGGCAGGGATGGAACTTCGATTAGGGCTCAGTGACGCAACATTGCAATCGTCAGTTCGCGCTGCCGGAGAAATTCACTCTGTTCGCTCGCACATTTTTCTATCGATTGAAGATCAAGGCATTCGCGGCTTAGGTGAAGTTTCTCCTCAGTCAACTTCTCTAAATGGTGACCCATCAGTGGCCGACGTCCTAAGTGAACTCAAAGAGTTTGCGATTCCACAGTTTCAAGAAGTTTGCAGTCGTGAAGGCGCTATTCCTTCTTGGACTCGGATAACCCGCTTCGCCGGTCCGCGCTCTTCTAGTTACTTCGCAGGTGCACTACTTGAAATGGCCGTACTTGACTATGAGCTTCGAAAGAATGAGCAA
>CAIKVF010000242.1 GCA_903830745.1 uncultured Actinomycetes bacterium
TCGTCAATCGCATCCCTGAGTGCTTCGTAGCCAATTTGTCGATCTCTCGTTGCTTCAATTGTCTGCTGGCGTTCATCAACTGCCGTGTCGATTCCGAATGTAAGTTGCATGTCATTTCTTGAACGAGGAAGAAATGATGAAAGGTGAATGCCTAACAACCTGATTGCAAATGGATACTCCATAGATTCCAGTAGCGCCTTAGCAATAAGAAATATCGCACGATCATCGTCAATCCCGAAACTGATGGTTTGTGATCTACCAATTGAAGAAAAATCATCAAACCTGACGCTTACTGACACTGTTCGAGCAACCCAGCCCTTGGCTCTGATGGCCCTTGAGAGGATTGCTGAATGACTTTTGGCTTCTTCAAGCAGCTCACCTATGCCTTTGAGAGATTTGATGAAGGTCTCATCATGGCCAATTGACTTAGTGATGTGGTCAGAGACAACTTCTCTTTCGTCTTCGCCATTGGCGTAGTTAACAAGTGTTCCAGCCATCCACGGACCCACGTGGCGCGCAAGTAGTGACTCTTCAAATTTGTGCAGGTCTCGCACCCAGCGAATACCAATACGTTCTAGCTTCGCTGTTGTTGCAGGACCCACTCCCCATAGAGCAGACACTGGAAGCTCGCTGATCCACTTCTTTTCCATCTCGGGAGACACCCACACAACACCGGGACCATCAACGAGCTTTCCATCAACAACAGTTGGCTTTGACTTCTTTGATGCGAGTTTGGCGAAGAGTTTGTTGCGCCCGAGACCCACCCCGCAGAGAAGTCCAAGCTCGTCATTGATTCTTCGACGAAGTTCATGACCCGCAGCAATTGGCTGCACGTTTAGTCGTCGAAGACTTCTAAGGTCCGCGAACACTTCATCAAGTCCCAGTGGTTCGAACTCTGGAGTTAAATCCATGATGATGTCGTGAAAGTCGTGTGAATACGCTTCGTAGCGATCAAACCTGCCGGGCAAGATAACTAGGTTTGGGCACATGCGTTTTGCAATAACCATTGGCATGGCACTCTTCACACCAAAGCGACGCGCTTCGTAACTGGCACTCGCCACTGCTCCACGTTCCCCTGGGCCACCAACAACGACTGGCTTGCCCTTCAGCGACGGATTATCAAGAATCTCCACTGACGCGAAAAATGCATCGAGGTCAATGTGAAGTATTGGTGCCTCGTCAACCGAGGGGTTGTCAGAAGGCGAGTTCAACGCAGCGAAAGGCCTCACCAAAGGCCACTCCGACTGGACGACCAGCTTGTTCAGCACGGCCGTAAACAACGTCACGGATGTCTTCAATGTCACCAGAGAGCTGAGAGGCGTGAGCCATCACAGCTTTCAGCTTGGTGTCAATTGTTGAAGAGACATCAAAAACAACATCAGGTTCATGAGTTCCACTGAGAAGGATGTGACCCACTTGATGCGCAGGTCCTTCCTTAGGAAAATAAAGCGGCATTGCAGCAGCTGGGGCCACAGCGTCCAGTAGTGCCCATCCAGTTTCACGGTGATCTCGGTGATTCACGTAGACGCCACCAAAGAATGTGGCCGTTGGATCGGGACCTAGAACAACTTCAGGACGGTGTTTCCTGATTAGTCCTACAAGAGTTTTCCGGAGCTTTTCGTCATTCGAGACATCACCATCAGAAAGCCCAACTTCGGTAACGGTGGCTGCCCCTAGAAGGTCTGCAGCGTGCTGCAGTTCAGAACTCCTCACACCAGCAACTGCCGTTGATACAGCGGAGGGAGAATGAGATCCTTTTGAACCATCGCAGACAACTACGAGATGAACTTGGCAACCCTCACTCGCCCACTGCGCAAGAATTCCGCCAGCTGCGACATCTGCATCATCAGGATGCGCATAAATGGCCATGGCCGATTTCGGCTGTAGTCGCATAGCGCGCATTTTTATCCCCGATGTTTTGGTGCGGTTGTCTTAACGAGGTTGCCAATTTCTCGAGCAAAGTCTTCAGTGCCCTCGAAGCCTTTGTACACCGACGCGAACCTCACGTACGCAACATCATCAACTGACCTAAGAGATTCAAGAGTCGCTAGTCCAACTTCTTCACTCGTAACATCACGGTTCAGCAGTCTCATTGACTCTTCGATTGAAATGACAAGTCCTTCTAGAACTTCTTCGTCTACTGGACGGTTCTTACAAGCAGCTCGGACGCCTTCAAGAATTTTGATCCGATCGAATGGTTCACGGTCTCCAGATCGCTTCACCACGAAGAGGCTGATTTCTTCAATACGCTCGAATGTTGTGTATCGCTGGTTGCATGCAGAGCATTCACGGCGACGTCGAATTGCAACGCCGTCTTCGGCGAGTCTTGAGTCAACAACGCGGTCGTCATCGGCCGCACAGAATGGACAGCGCATGTATTCACGATACACCTAATTACCTATTTTTTTAGGGAATAAGAATGTGTTCGCCCGCAATTACAACACTGCTTCCAAGCTGTGCAACAAGAACAGTCCTTGCCTTTTGTGGGCTCACAGGATTAACCATCTTTGAAATTGATGAGAGTGTGTCTCCTGGTTGAACTACGTAAACCATTCCAGAAGCAAGTTCAGCACTACTTGCAATGTCTGTTGAGAGGCCCGTTCCAGTTACGCCACCAAATGCAGCACCCGGCATGAGAAGGATCACCAATGCGCCAGCAAGGACAAGCCCTGCGTATAGGCGGATTCTGCGCTTGCGGCGAAGCTCACGAGCTTCTCGACGAACAGATAGTGGAACGCCTGTACGAAAGCTCTGAGGGGTGTTTTGAGCAGTTACGAGGCGCAGGTAAGGCTTTGCCTCTTCACTTGTTAGTACTTCGAACTCTTCAATCTGAATTGCAGCCATTTCCGACACTCCTTGTTATACGAACACTTGTTCGTTAACTATAAAGCGAACAGACGTTCGTATGCAAGTGAAATTTTAGAAATTTACATACTCCCTGATAAAAGGAAGTATTTAGGCAGACTCACCAAGGTAGACAGCACGGACACGTGGATCATCAAGGAGATTTGAAGCAAGGTCGCTAAAGGCGATTCGACCGTTTTCCATTACGTATCCGCGATCAGCAATTCGAAGTGCCTGGGCAGCATTCTGCTCCACGACGAAAACGGTTGTACCTGAATCTCGGATGTCTCCAATGATTTTGAAGATGTTCTGAATGATCTTCGGGGCGAGCCCCATTGACGGCTCATCCAAGAGAAGCAAGCGCGGCTTACTCATAAGTGCACGTGCAATTGCGAGCATCTGCTGCTCTCCCCCTGAAAGGTTCCCACCAAGTTGCTT
Source organism: uncultured Actinomycetes bacterium (assembly GCA_903830745.1). Classification (GTDB taxonomy): domain Bacteria; phylum Actinomycetota; class Acidimicrobiia; order Acidimicrobiales; family RAAP-2; genus RAAP-2. Next base: position 3,283 of record CAIKVF010000242.1, read on the forward strand.
CTTGCGTTCTTTCAAGATTGGGAACATTTCATACATTCGCTCAATGTCTTCATTATATGAATCACTGCGACTGTACGCACCCATGTCGAGATTTTCTTCAACAGTCATTTGCGGAAAGATTCGGCGACCTTCTGGTACGTGGCTAATGCCAAGCTTGGTGAATTCGTGAGCACTTACTTTTGTGATGTCTCTTCCTTCGAAGATCACTTCACCTTCTTGTGCTGAGTGAATTCCTGAGAGCATGCGAAGAGTCGTGCTCTTTCCGGCACCATTTGCACCAAGCAGTGCAACAATTTCGCCCTTGTTAACTTCAAGAGATATTCCGTGAAGTGCAGTGATCAATCCATAACGAACTACAGCATTCTTAACTTCAAGCATTGTCAGTCTCCTCTTCTGAGGCCGTACCAAGGTATGCATCAATTACATTTTGGTTAGAGCGAATTTCGTCTGGAGTTCCTTCGGCGATAACACTTCCGAAGTTAAGAACATAGAGA
>CAIKVF010000243.1 GCA_903830745.1 uncultured Actinomycetes bacterium
ATAGAGGAACTCCTGCGACTTTTGTTGCTCGAACTATCTCGCTGGTCGCAGACGCAGAGTGAGCAAAAATTGAAGAACGGTCTTCGAGGTTTGGGCAGCTGGCATTTACTTCAAGTGCAGCAATATTCGCTCCCTTGATCGCAGCGGCGGCGTCAGCGAATTCACCTATGTTTCGACCCCAAATGGATCCAACGACCGTTGCCCCGGTCGCCAAGAGATCTGGAAGATACGTTTCTCGCCACGCAGCAATACCGGGGCCAGAAAGTCCAACCGCATTGATCATGTGCTCACCAATGGACGCAACTCGAGGTTCAGGGTTACCGTCCCACTGAAAGGTCGCCAGGGACTTAACTACAACGGCTCCAAGGGCCTTCAAATCGCCGTATCCAGCGAGTTCGTCGCCGTACCCGGCTGTTCCTGCTGCCGTCATAACTGGTGACTTAAGGGCTACTGGGCCAACGCTTGTTTCGAGAATGCTCATCCGTGGAGCTCCTGAAGTGAGTTAACTCTCCACCCTCTAGATCTGGTGTCGCCAATACCCTTCGCAGCAGCGAACCCAGCGCTGAGTGTGGTGAGACAGGCAACCGCGTGAACAACGCAGGCAGTTCTAATTGCAGAACCATCAGCACGAGCTCCGCTACCCGACGGCGTATTGACAACAAGTTGCACGTCACCACTGGCAATCATGCTCACTGCATCAACACCAAGGTCAGCGAGGCCAACCTTTCCAACGAGCACTTCCACCCCAACATCATTTGAGCGCAAGAAGCCAGCGGTTCCAACAGTTGCAGCGAGAGTGAAGCCAAGAGCCCTGAGTTCTTTCGCGAGTACAAGTCCTTCGACTTTGTCGCGGTCAGCAAGTGACATGAACACGCGACCACTGTCTGGAAGACGACTACCAGCAGCAAGTTGCGCTTTAGCGAACGCAATGCCGAAGGTTTCACCAATGCCCATTACTTCACCAGTCGAGCGCATCTCTGGTCCGAGCACAGTGTCAACACCTGGGAACCGGCTGAATGGAAGTACTGCTTCTTTCACGCTGATGTACTTAGGCACCGGGGTGTCGTTAGGAATTATCTTCTTGTCTCGAAGTGACTGCAAGGTTTCACCCATCATCACTCGAACTGCCACTTGCGCCAAAGGAACGCCAGTTGCCTTAGCAACAAACGGCACAGTACGGCTCGCACGAGGGTTCGCTTCAATGATGAAGACCTCTTCGTTCTTTACGGCGAACTGAATGTTAATGAGCCCAATAACACCGAGCTCAGTGGCAATCTTTCGTGCAGCAACCTTAATTTCAGCAATCACCTTGTCACTCAGGTTTTGCGGTGGCAATGCGCAAGCTGAGTCGCCAGAGTGAACACCAGCTTCTTCAACGTGCTCCATAATTCCTGCAACAAAAATGTCACCGGTGTTGTCTCTCACGGAGTCAACGTCAACTTCAATGGCGTCTTCTAGGAAGTGATCAATAAGGATTGGTCGGCTCTGTGAAACGCCACCTTCTCTGGCTAACGATCCACTCGCACTCGTGAGGTCGGCCATGACACGCTCGAGTTGCTTGTCGTCGTACACAATCTCCATGGCGCGTCCACCAAGAACGTAACTAGGGCGAACAAGAACTGGGTAGTTGATTTTCTTTACAACGGCCTTGGCTTGTTCGAGCGTGAGCACCACATCACCAGGGGGCTGGCGAAGAC
>CAIKVF010000244.1 GCA_903830745.1 uncultured Actinomycetes bacterium
ATGTTGATGATCTCAGCTCGAGCACAACTAATTGTTGGCTTCGTAACGACAGTTACGTTTTTTACAACGCTTCGTTAAGGAAGTTCGCGACTAGCTTCGCAACTTCTTCAGGCTTCTCTAAGTGCACCGCGTGACTAGCGTCTTCTACAACAATAAGCGAGCCATTTTTAATACGCTGCGCTAAATGATTTCCTTCGCCTACAAACTTCTTGTCGAGCGATCCCGCAATGCAAAGTGTCGGCACTTCAATCTCACTGAGACGAGGAGATAAGAACTCTTGAGTGCCTGTTCCAGAACTACGAAGTGAACGTGCCATCCCTTGGGCATCAGCGCTTCGTGCAGTGCGCTCAGCAGGGTCAAAGGGGAGCGTGGCGAACATTGGCTGAGCGAGCCACTCGTCGAGGAACTCATCTGTCCCTAAGTTAAGAAGTCGCTCAGCGAGGTCATCGTCACGATCTCTTCGCTCCTCACGCTCAACCTTGTCGCCAATACCTCGCGTCGCACTCAAGAGAACGAGCTTCGAGATGCGACTTGGATGCTGCAGAGCAACATGGAGCGCAACGCGCCCTCCGAAGGAATAGCCACCTAGTGCGATTGGCTCTGAGGGAAGAACTTCAGCGATTAAATCGGCTGTTTCACTGAGCGATGCTGTGACCTCACTAGCTAAACCATGCCCAGGTAGGTCAATGGTCAAGACTTCGTTAGTTCCTGCCAGAATGTACCTAAAGATATGTGCGGAGTCCCTCGTTTGGGTAAATCCGTGCAACCAGAGGATTGGTTCCCCGGAGCCTGATTTCTGGATACTTAGGAGTGACATTGCAACAAAGCGTACCGACCACGAGCGAGCTCCAAGCGACGTTCTGTGCAACTTTGTTCGATGAGTGGATTGCTACTGGACTTCGCGACGTAGTTATTTGTCCTGGATCGCGCTCAACACCTCTGGCGCTCGCCGCTAGCGCTCGAAAAGAACTCACTCTGCACGTACGAATTGATGAGCGAAGTGCTGGCTTCTTCGCCATAGGCAGAGCGCTTGCGACCAAGCAGCCTGTTGCAATAATCGTCACTAGCGGCACTGCTGCTGCTGAACTACACGCCTGTGTTGCTGAAGCCGATCAGGCATTTGTGCCGCTACTGGTCCTCACTGCTGACCGTCCTCCAGAGCTTCATGGTGTTGGTGCGCCACAAACGATTAACCAGCACAAGCTCTTTGGCGACATGGTGCGAGATTTTATTGAACCTGGTGTTGCATCTGAAGAGAAGGTTTCATCATGGAGAGCAACTGCACACGCTGCGATCACTTCATCACGAGGCGTTAACTCTGGACCCGTGCACATGAATCTTGCATTCGTTGAACCACTGGTCGCTGATCCTTTAGAGCTTCCCCCTCACACGAGAACTGATGAAGTGGCCACAACTCCTTCGGAGAGTGAATCCATTTCGCAGCAGAAAGTTCTTTGCGTAGTTGGTGCGGGTGGCGCGCAGTTTGTCCCACAGCTAAAACAGCAGGGCTGGGTTGTGATCAGCGATGTCACTACGCAAGACACACTCAGCTACTTTGATCCACTTCTTAGATCGCAGCAGTTCGTCGAAAAAGCAAAGCCTGATCTAGTACTTCGAGTCGGGGGCATTCCATCTTCGAAGGTCTTAGCTGAAGTACTTCGCAATTGGAATGTTCCAGTGTGGTCAGTAGGGATGAGGTTTGTTGCTGACCCCGACCAACTTGTTTCTAAACACCTAGGTGCATGCCCGATTGCAGAAAAATCAAGTGACGCTGCGTATCTTCAACTCTGGAGCGAAGCATCAAATCGCGTAGGCGACTGGCTTCGAATTTCTGAGACACCTTCTGCACTACTCAGTGAACCACTTGTTGCTCGTCGTGTTGTGCATCACGCAAATGAAAACAACGTCGCGCTCGTTGTTGGCTCCTCAATGCCGGTTCGAGATGTTGAGTGGTGGTCTGAACCACGAAGAGTTCCAACGTTCTCTAATCGTGGCGTTAACGGAATTGATGGTGTTGTTTCAACGGTTCTCGGTGTCGCAAGTGCAAGCAAGGCAATTGGTTACATTGGCGACGTAACAATGCTGCACGATGTTTCTGGGCTCGTAGATGGAACTGGCGACAATGAAACCAGCTGTGTTCTTGTCATCTCCGATAACCGCGGAGGCGGCATTTTTAACTTCCTTACCCAGGCACAGACGCTCGGCAATGAACAGTTCGAAAAACTCTTTGGGACACCTCGAAGCCACGACCTGGCAAAAATTGCGCAGGCGTTCGGTCACCATGGCTCAGACGCTCGTTCACTTGGTGAGCTCGACGCTGCAGTAATAGCTGGGTTACAGCGAAAAGGGTTGAGTGTTGTGGTCGCACACGTACCAGACCGCACAGTCAATGTTTTGGCG
>CAIKVF010000245.1 GCA_903830745.1 uncultured Actinomycetes bacterium
GGTGGAGGGAAGTATTCGTCTTCGACGGTCACCGAACTGATCTCAACTCCATTAACTGGATTCAAGAACTCGAGAACTTCGTTTACGAGTGATTCTGGCGCAGAAGCTCCAGCCGTTACCGCAACGACACCACTTAAGTCGTCCGGTAACTCAAATGCTCCATTGATTCGTAGAACACGTTTGCAACCAGCAGCTTCTGCAACTTTTGCCAGTGCAACAGTGTTCGAAGAATTTGCAGAACCTATAACGACCACTGCATCAGCGGTTGAAGCAATTGCAGTGAGCGCAGCCTGACGATTCGTTGTTGCAAAACAAAGGTCGCTTCGATTTGGCATCCAGATTTCCGGGAACACAACTTCAGCGTGGTCGCGAAGATCCTGCCACTCATTCATGCTGAGAGTTGTTTGACTGAGCAGTGCGTACGGACCTTCGGTATTCTTCAATTTATCAATGTCACTAGTTGACTGAATGAGGTGAACTGAATCAGGAGCAACGGCCATGGTTCCAACTGCTTCTTCGTGGCCCTCATGTCCGACGTAAAGAACGGTGTAACCCTTACGTGCACGAACCTTAAGTTCATGATGCACTTTTGTAACGAGTGGACACACTGCATCAATTACCGTTCCGCCAGAAAGCTTCGCTGTTTCAACAACCTCGGGGGGAGAACCATGTGCACTCAGCATCACTGGTGATCCAGGCGGAACATCAGCAACGTCATCAATGAAAACAACGCCTAGCGATCTGAAGTGATCGACCACAAACTGATTATGAACAATCTCGTGGTAGCAGTAGACCGGTGGTTCAAAGACGCGGGTCATCCAGTCAAGGGCCTTGATGGCCTTCTCCACTCCTGCGCAGAACCCACGCGGGGCAGCAAGTACAACCTTTTCTACAGTCACGAAAACAGCCTAGTTACTGAAAAGTTGAATTATTGCCTAGGCTAGGAGGGTGTCGGGCGCGCGTATTTCCTCTATTTCTGATGGTTCCCCTATTGCGGGAGCAGGACTCTGCATTGGCGACGAGCTCATCAGCATCAATGGTCGCGAACCTAGCGACATCATTGAGTACCAGCAACTCATCGATGGAACCACTGTCACTCTGGTTGTTCAGCGTGAAGGCGAACCTCTACAGCGCAAAGTAACGGTAACTAAAGATGAAGGACAACCGCTCGGTCTGTCAATCTACTCTGCAGTATTTGACCGAATTCGCACCTGCGATAACCACTGTTCGTTCTGCTTTATTTATCAGCTTCCTAAGGGAATGCGTAAATCGCTCTACGTAAAAGACGACGACTTTCGACTCTCGTTTCTTTATGGAAATTACACAACACTCACCAGATTTACTGAATTCGATCTTGAGCGTGTAATTGAAGAAGGACTTTCACCGCTCTATGTTTCTATTCACTCAACGAATCCAGAATTGCGTGCAGAAATGCTTCGTAATCCTCGTGGAGCTACGAGTCTTAGATGGCTTCGAGAAATTCTTCGTGCTGAAATTGAAGTTCATGCTCAGGTTGTTGTTTGCCCCGGAGTAAATGATGGAACTGAACTAGAGCGAACACTTCACGATGTCATCTCGCTCTATCCAGAGCTACAAACAGTTGCGCTCGTGCCAGTTGGAGTATCTGCATTCTCAATGGAAGAGACAATGCGTTCACACACTGAGCAAGAAGCTCGAGAAGTAGTGGCCCTCGCTGACAAGTTCCAGAAATTAACTGATGAAGTGCTTGGTCGAGTCTCTGTATTTGCAAGCGACGAGTTCTATCTTGTCGCAGGTCTTACGCCACCGTCTGCAACAAAGTTTGAAAGTTTGGATCAAGCTGAAAACGGTATTGGTCTTGTTGCTGCATTCTGTGACAGCTTTAATGAGCACTCCGAAATGGAAAAACTGGGAACTGGTTTCTTCCAATCAGTCGATGGCGCTCCAGCACTCGGATACCGCGCCCCTCGTGGTGGAAGTGACGAAATCTATTCAGGCGATGACGTTCTCATCATCACGGGCGAATATGCCAAGCCAATTCTTCGCACCCTCTGTGATGAAAATGGCTTCGGTGATGTTGAAATCTTGGCTGTAGAGAACTCGTACTTCGGTGGAAACATTAAGGTCGCCGGTCTTCTCACGGGTCAAGACCTCATCAAGGCACTTGAAGGCATACCGGCAACAACCGTGTGTTTATTACCTGATGTGTGTCTCTCAGAGGGCAGGTTCCTCGATGGCCTTACACTGGAAGACCTTCCGCATCCAGTGATCACCGTTCGCACAACGGGTCAAGATCTGCGAAAGACACTCGAGCTGGTGCGCTCCAAAGGAATGGTCTCGTCATGAAAAAGCCCCAGGTGGTAATCGTTGGGCGACCAAACGTTGGCAAGTCATCTCTTGTTAACCGTCTAGCTGGAAAGCGCGTTGCTGTTGTTGAAGAACACCGTGGCGTTACTCGCGACCGCAAGGCCGTTGAGATGGACTGGAACGGCGTCACCTTTGACGTTGTTGACACCGGTGGGTGGCTCGAAGTCGGAGACTCACTCGAATCCAAGGTTTCAAAGCAAGCAGAAGCCGCTCTTAGCGAAGCTGATCTTGTGCTCCTTGTTGTTGACGTAACAACAGGACTCGTTGACGAAGATGGACACGCTGCACGTTGGGCTCTAAAGAGCGGCAAGCAAGTAGCTCTTGTTGTTAACAAAGTTGACGACGAGATCCACGAAGCTGCTTCTTGGGACTTCATGCGCCTGGGTGCTGGAGAACCACACACAGTAAGTGCGCAGCATGGACGTGGAACGGGAGACCTTCTCGACTTCATTGTCTCAGAACTCGGACAACAGATTGCTGTTGAAGAAGCATCAGAAGCTGACGATGACGGCGCACTACGCGTGGCAATCGTTGGACGACCAAACGTTGGCAAATCAACACTCTTTAATCAGCTCATTGGCGAAGAACGCTCAGTGGTTCACGACATGCCTGGCACCACTCGTGACGCAATCGACACCGTTGTGCAAACTGATGTTGGTCTTATTCGATTCATTGATACTGCGGGTATGCGACGTCGTGCAAAGACTGAAGCCGGACTTGAGACCTACGCAGTTCTTCGAAGCCTTGACGCACTTGACCGCGCCGACATTGCAATTCTTGTAATAGATGCAACCGTTGGTGCAACGGGACAGGACCAGCGTCTCGCTGAGCGAATCTCCGCAGCCGGGTGTCCTTCACTAGTAGTTCTAAACAAGTGGGAACTAATTCCTACTGAAGAGCGTGACTCTGTTCTAGAAACTGTTGGAATCAAGCTCGCGTTCCTTGGTGACGCTCCGGTGATGAAGACAACTGCAGTTTCTGGAAAGGGCGTTCACCGAATCCTTCCTGCTCTTTCAATAGCTGCAGCAGACTATGTAAAGCGTGTGCCAACTGGTGCGCTAAACCGTGCGATTCGAGACATCCAAATCAAGCAACCTGCTCCAACGGGCAAGATTCGTTACGCAGTTCAGGGTGCAATTGAGCCTCCAACATTTACTTTGTTCGTTTCAGGCAAGATTCCTTCTACCTACATGCGCTACATCGAGAGATCGCTTCGTGAGCGTTTCGAACTTGGAAATCAGCCAATTCGAGTGCGAGTCCGTACTGAATAATGACGAAGTGGTGTGAAGAC
>CAIKVF010000246.1 GCA_903830745.1 uncultured Actinomycetes bacterium
CAATCTCAGGGATGATCCAAGCCTTCGGATCAAGTTTGCTCATTGTTGAAAAACTTGGAAAGCACAATCCTTCGTCTGTTTCTAGAGCAGGTTTTCTTGGTGCAATCAGCTCAAGCTGTTCGTATGCCGCGAGTTCAATTGCGAAGAGTCTGTTCGACAAGGGCGCTGACTTCACAACATCAATGGTGTTCATGTTCGCCAGCACAAATCTGGTTTTTGATCTTGGACTCGCTATCTGGGCACTTCTTGGCTGGAAGTTCGCTGTCGCTGAACTCATTGGTGGCGTTGTGATGATTGTTCTGCTGGCCATTTTTCTTCCACTGGCAGTGCCAACTTCAAAGACTCTGGAACTCAGAAACACGTCCAGGAAATCTTCCGGGAGCAGCACTTCAAAGCCAACACTGTTCGACGCTGCCGGGTTCACCATGGGTGACTTGATGATGCTCCGCTTTGAACTCATTGGTGGTTTCCTGGTGGCTGGATTCTTTGACAAGCTCATCCCGGTGAGCTTTTGGAACGCATTCTTTATTGCCAAAGGTGGGGCGGTAGCTGCCATAGAAAACGCATTGATTGGGCCAGTAATTTCTGCGTTCAGTTTTGTTTGCTCGGTTGGGAATATCCCCCTCGCAGCCGCACTCTGGAACAAAGGTATTTCATTCGGTGGAACGATTTCATTCATTTTCGCTGACCTACTCACCATCCCATTGATTCTCATTTATAAGAAATTCTTTGGAGCAAAAATCACCGTACGCCTCGTACTGGTTTTCTGGTTTGTAATGAGTTTGAGTGGACTGATTACTCAAGCACTATTTAATGCATTAGGCGCAACACCAATGAGAATGTCAATGGGTCAGATGCAGTCACACTTTGCAAATAATGCAAACACATGGTTGAACCCAGTAGCGCTTCTAGTTCTAATTGCTGTGTACGTCACCTACAAAGTGGGGCAACGTCGTCCTGCTTCAGAATCATTTGCCAAGGATCCCATCTGCGGGATGCAGGTTGCCGTGAGCACTGCATCAGCTGTGTTGGAGCTTGGCGATGAAACGTATTATTTCTGCTGCGATGGCTGCAAGCAGAAGTTTGCCTCGCAGCAATCTGCTTAAGCACGCATCACCCAAGCAAAAAAGTAATGAATTAGACTTATGTAGTGAATAGGCTACGTGAACTAAGCGCAGAATTTATTGGTAGCGCGTTACTCACTGCCATTGTTATTGGCTCTGGCATCGCCGCACAGCAACTGTCGCCCAACCAAATCGGACTAGAACTCCTAGAGAACACCGCAGCAACTGTTGCGGGGCTCTACATACTTATAAATGTCTTTGGTCCAATTTCTGGGGCTCACTTCAATCCGATTGTTTCATTCGCTGATGTTGTCATAGGCAAGAACACACTTAATCGTGCTCTCGCCTACTTGCCTGCTCAGGTAGCTGGTTGTGCACTCGGTGCATTAACGGCGAATGCAATGTTTGCACTTCCCCTTTTCCAGCTATCAACCCACCACCGCGCGACGTCTCCACATCTACTCTCTGAAACAATTGCAACCGCAGGTTTACTCCTTGTAATTTTTGCGCTCTCGAAAAATGGTGGTGAGCAAAAGATTGCTGGATCAGTTGCTAGTTACATTGGTGCTGCTTACTTCTTTACTAGTTCGACCAGCTTTGCTAACCCAGCTATTTGTGTTGGTCGCATGCTCTCAAACACCTTTGCGGGCATAGCTCCTTCTTCAGTTCCTGCGTTCATTGGCGCCGAAATTATTGGTGGGGTTCTAGCAGTACTTTTCGTCAAGTTTTTGTTCCCAGAGAAGACAATCAATGCCTAAACCCGAAGTTCTCTTCGTCTGTGTACACAACGCTGGTCGCAGCCAAATGGCCGCAGCCTTCCTTATTCACCACTCCAAGGGTGCTGTAAGCGTCCGCTCGGCCGGTACAGCGCCTGCTGACAGCATTAACCCAGCGGTGATTGAAGCCATGCAGGAAAAGGGAATTGACTTACTCGCAATGGGCGCAAAGCCAAAGATTCTTGAGAGTGAAATTGTAAAGGGATCGGACTACGTAATCACCATGGGATGTGGCGACGAGTGTCCATTCTTTCCTGGTGTCTCCTACCTCGACTGGGCACTTGAAG
>CAIKVF010000247.1 GCA_903830745.1 uncultured Actinomycetes bacterium
CGACGTGGAGGCACTGTTCCTTCTCTAGACGTAACTTCTTTTAACACAACCATCAAGTTCGTGGCTGGTGAGATTGCCTGGATTTGCAAGGGTGAACAAAGTGACGTCACTGCGGTGCACGACGTTGGCAGCGGTGGGCTTAGTGCAGCACTCGCAGAAATTGTTGCAACGACTGGCGTAGGTCTAAGCGTAGATGAACTCACTTCGCACGGTGAACTCTTTAGTGAGTTCCCAGGTCGCTTTGTCATGGCGACGAGTGACGTTGATCAGTTTGTGCAGCGTGCTAACGCTGCTGGTGTTGATGTTGCAATTCTTGGAACTGTTGGTGGTGACTCTCTGCGCATTGGTTCAACAATCAACGTGAGCGTCAGCGAGATTGAAAGCCGTCGCAGCAACGCACTAAGTAGTGCGCTTGCGTCAGTTGACTAACGAGCAGCCTTTAGCTCGTCGAGAACTTCATTAGGCACTCGAAGATCACCAGTTCGTCCAAGACCTAGCTTCACGTCTTCTTTATAGGAACCGTGATAGTCAGATCCGCCCGTAGGGATCATTCCAGCGTTGCGAGTTAGCTTCACCATTTGTCCGCGAATCTTCTCGTTTACTCCGCCGTAATACGCCTCGGCTCCAGCGAAACCACGATCGCGAAGTGAGTTGAGAACTCTGGGCATGGTGTCTTCAATCTCAGTCGGTGAAAGAGAGCTCACGTAATTAACGAGGGGATGAGCCACTGAGAAAACAGTCCCTGAGCCCTCGGCGGCTTCAAGGAACGACTCAACGGACATACTCTTTCGCCCCACGTGAGCTTTTCCGCTTTCGCCAAGCCAGTCAATGAAAATCTTGTTCCAGTTCTCAGGATCTTTGGTCCCGACAATCTCAGGATGGAGTTCAAACATTGCTTGTGCGAAGTGTGGGCGACCAATGCTGTCGGCATTGCCAACAAGTTCGGTGAGGTAGGTAAGGTTGATTTTTTCGAAGCCATGTTCTTGCAAGAGTTCGACGAGCTTCTCGTTACGATCGGCTCGGTCACGACGCATCTCTGCGAGTTTTTGCTGCACTGGGTGGTCTTGGTTGAGGGGCAAAAAGTAGGCGAGAACATGAATGTTTCGAGGCAGTGAGGGGCCACCAGAACGCTGTTTTGGGAACTCTGAATCTCGTAGTGAAACCTCAGTGCCGGGTATCAGTTCGATGCCGTACTGGGCACATGAGGCGGCCATGCGCTCATGGCTAGCGGTGGTGTCGTGGTCGGTAAGTGAGATCGCCGAAATACCAATTTTGCTGGCGTTTTCTGCCAACTGTTCTGGTGTGTCAGAGCCGTCAGAAAACGTCGAATGGGTATGGAGATCAATCATTAGTTAAGCGTACCGATGCCCTTAGTCATGTGCCAAGATTACACAGTGCTTTCGCAAATAATTACCCATAAGGTGGAAGCTCAATGAAAGAAGCGTGCGGAGTCGTAGGGATTGTTGCCCCGGGACGAAACGTGGCACACCTTTGCTATGACGCTCTTTTTGCACTGCAGCACCGTGGTCAAGAATCTGCCGGAATGGCGACCTATGACAACAAGCAAATCACTGTCGTAAAAGACAACGGGCTCGTTAGTCACGTTTTTAGCGACACCACACTTCGCGCATTGAGTGGATCACTCGTCATTGGCCACACTCGTTATTCAACATCAGGCTCTGCAAACTGGACCGCAGCACAACCGGTGTATCGCAGCGCCGGAGCATCTGGCTTCGCACTTGGCCACAACGGCAACCTCACCAACACTGGTGAACTTGCTGAAGTTGCAGGAATTCAAGTCACCACAATGTTGTCGGACTCTGACCTCGTTGCTGAACTACTTTCTAGAGAAATTGAGAGTGGTGCAGCAATGCAGCACGCTCTTAGATCCGTGCTTTCTAGAGCACAGGGTGCATTCTCAATGGTGATTCTTGAATCAGACACGATTTATGCGGTGCGAGATCCACATGGTTTTCGCCCACTGTGCTTAGGTCGACTTGGAACTGAAGACGCACCCGAAGGTTGGATTGTTGCTTCAGAGTCTCCAGCACTTGACGTGATTGGTGCAGCGTTTGTTCGAGAAATCAAGCCCGGCGAAATGGTAACTATCACCGAACAAGGTGTTTCATTTGTGCAGCTGTTAGAGCCAGCTGGTGAAAAAGAAATGCTGTGCATTTTTGAATTTGTTTACTTCGCCCGTCCCGACACCTACCTCATGGGCCACCAAGTACACACGGCGCGTCGTCGCATGGGAGAACTGCTCGCAAAACAGTCCCACGTTGATGCTGACATTGTTATGGGTGTTCCAGACTCTGGTATCCCTGCTGCAGAAGGATTTGCTAAAGCTTCTGGCATCCCATTTGGATACGGCCTCGTTAAGAATCGATACATTGGCCGCACGTTTATTTCGCCAGATCAAAACAAGCGAGAAGCCAGTGTTCGTCGCAAATTAAACCCACTTCGCGAAAACATCGAGGGTCAACGACTTGTTGTTATTGACGACTCCATTGTTAGAGGGACCACCACCAAGGCGCTCGTTGCGATGTTGCGTGACGCTGGTGCCAAAGAGGTGCACCTGCGCATCTCTTCACCACCGTTCTCATGGCCTTGCTACTACGGCATTGATACGCCAACGCGCGAAGATCTCCTTGCTGCAAATAACACAATTGAAGAGATGCGTGACTTCATTGGATGTGACTCACTTGAATTCATTTCACTTGAAAACCTTCGAGCAGCAATTCAGCTTGACGGCGAATGCTGCGACGCATGTCTCACTGGTAACTACTCAGCTCCGACGCCAGTGGCGCTCGGAAAAGGGGCACGCTGGTGAGTCGACTTCTCGACCAAGCACCTGGTGGAATGACTTACGCGCAGTCGGGTGTTTCAATTGATGCGGGTGACGAAGCAGTTGAGCGAATTAAGGAAGTTGTTGCGAGCACCAAGCGACCTGAAGTACTCGGAGGCATTGGTGGATTTGGTGGTCTCTTCAAACTAGACACTTCAAAATTTAAAGAACCAGTGCTCGTTGCTTCTGCTGATGGTGTTGGCACCAAGCTAGAAGTTGCTCGACAAGTTGGTCGCTACGACTCAGTAGGCATTGACCTCGTAGCAATGCTCGTTGACGACCTCGCGTGCATTGGTGCAGAACCACTCTTTCTCCTTGACTACGTCGCCGTTGGTGCACTGGATCCAGCGCGCTTAGAAGAACTAGTTACTGGCATCGCAGCAGGATGTCGTCAAGCTAACACCGCACTTCTCGGAGGTGAAACCGCAGAGCACGGTGGCGTTATGAAGCCAGACGATCTCGACGTTGCGGGATTTGCCGTAGGCGTTGTTGAGCGTGGCAGCGAAATGGGACCGGAACGAGTGAGAGATGGTGACGTACTGATTGGACTTGGCTCTCCAGGGCTGCGCTCAAATGGGTACTCACTTGCTCGCAGTGTTCTCGTAAAAGATCAGAGCGATTTAGCTAAACCAGCTTTTGAAGGTTCTGCGCGAACGCTCGGTGATGAACTGCTTGTCCCTTCTGTTATTTACGCACCAACAATTACTGCAATGCGAGCAGAACTTGGTTCAGCCATTCACGCAGCAGCGCACATAACTGGTGGTGGAATTCTCGGCAACGTTGTTCGTATCTTGCCTGAAGGTCTCAATGCGAACATCGACATGGACACATTCGAAACCCCAGAGATCTTCTTTGAGATTCAACGACGCGGTCAGGTAAGCGCTGACGAAATGGTTCGAGTGTTTAACTGCGGTCTCGGAATGGTTGTAAGCGTGGACCCTTCGAGCGCCTCAGCCGCCCTTACAATTGCCAGAGCCCAAGGAATTGTCGCAACCGTTGTCGGCACCATCTCTACTGGGTCACAAAAGGTAGTTCTCTCATGACTGACGCACGCGAACGAGTTCTCCAGCACCTCCTAGAACATTCAGTTCGCAGGGGAGACTTCACACTGAAGTCAGGCCGCAAGTCATCGTGGTTTATTGATTCGAAGCAAACAATCTGCGCTCCTGAAGTAATGGTTGATGTCGCAAATCTTATTCTTGAAAGAATCCCTGCGGACGCAACTGCAATTGGTGGCCTCACTATGGGCGCCGATGGCGCAACGTTTATTACCGCTGGCGTTGCTGGAACCAAGGGACGCTCACTTCGCGCCTTCAGTGTTCGAAAAGAAGTGAAAGATCACGGCGCTGGTGGTCGCATTGCTGGTTCACTTAAGCCCGGCGACCGTGTGGTTATTACAGAAGACACCGTTACTCGTGGAACCAGCCTTTTAGAAGCTGCACGTGTAGTTAGAGACTTCGGTGCAGAAGTAATACTGTTGCTCGCTGTTGTTGACCGTGGCGGCACAGCAGGTGCAATGGCGAGTGAAGAGGGCTGGAAGTTTGACGCACTCTTCAGCGCACCAGATCTTGGATTTGAGTACGAAGGCGCTTAACTAGCTGCGAGTACGTCGAGTACTCGTGTTCGCCACGCTCTGATGTCGGGGTAGAACTCGTCGGTTGTGTGTCCGAAGCGAAGTACTAATGCATCCAGTGATGGAACAACGCTAATCATCTGTCCTTCGTAACCATTGGCCCAGTACGTGCCGTACTTGTCACCAGTCACCCACCACTGCCATGAGTAGTACGTGCCGTTCTCATCCTGGCTGTGGGGGATCTGCGCAGTTGATACCCAGTCTTGGCTAATGAGCTGTACGCCGCCCCACTCGCCACCACGTAAATATAAAAGTCCGAATTTTGCAAAGTCGAGTGCCGTCGCGTGAACAAAACTTGAAGCAACCCACACACCCTTGTCATCGTACGCAGCTACTGCACTGTCCATACCTAGTGGTCTAAAGAGCTTCTTTGTTAAATAGTCGTTGTATTTTTCTCCGTAGCCAACGTTGTCAGCAACAATTCGACTCAAAACATTTGATGTTCCACTGGAGTAGTTGTAAAACGTTCCCGGCTCGTGGGCGAGGGGCTTTGAGGCAACGAAAGCAGCCATGTCCTGCTTCGCGTCTCCATACAGCATTGCAATTACGTCACTGGGATTGTCAACGTCGTAGTCCTCAACGAACTTAAGTCCATCACGCATCTCCAGGAGATCCTTGACTTTGATGTTGTGACGAGGATCCGTTGGGTCGCTCCATTCAGGAACTGGCGCATTTTGCTCTGGGGTAATTAGACCCTGTTCATTGAGTGTCCCAATAATCATGTGGAGCATAGATTTAGCCATTGACCACGAGATGAGCTGACTCGATGCAGTGATGGGCTCTGCTGGTTTGTCGAAGTAGAACGTTTCTCCACCGTAACGCTCGGCGACAACCTTGCCACCTTTTACAACAACAACCGCATTTGTTTCTTTGAGATTTTCGCTCGTGAACATTTCGTCGACGACTTTGTTGAGTGCGTCTTGATTAGAGACTTCACCTCGTGGCCAGCTGATAGTTGGCCACGCAACGTCTAATGGCTGCTTGCAAGAAGAAGGAGTGATGTTTGGTAGTGAACTCATAGAACTTTATTGTTGCATGGATTCATGTCACAGTCGTTTTCTACATTCTGGGTATGAAGATTTACGAAGAAATGACCGAACAATTTCTGTATAGAACTGTCTCGCCAACCAAGAGGCATCGTTACCGTGTGAGTGCGTATTTAGTTAAAAAGCTTAAGGGCACAAATGTGGTTGCTCGCATTGAGCCACTGGGTTTTATTAATGAGTCGCTCGCACGCCATGAGATTGCAATGGTGGGACTGCAAAAAAATCTTGTTGCACGTGGCGGGTGGGAAGAAACGAAAAGCAGAAACCATGTTCGTATTCAGGTTGGTATGAAAAATTCAGACCTAGAAAATAAAAAGGTTGTCCCACGGAAATAAATAAATTCCCGTGGAACAACCGAATGGTGGTCGAGACCGGCGTCGATCCGGTGACCTCACGCTTTTCAGGCGCGCGCTCTACCAACTGAGCTACTCGACCAAACCTCC
>CAIKVF010000248.1 GCA_903830745.1 uncultured Actinomycetes bacterium
ATTGCACCAATTAGTCCAAATAGGTAGAGGCGACGGTGCCCGAAGATGTCGCCAGTCTTTCCAAAGAGAGGCGCTGCAAGTCCATACGCAAGTAGCGGGCCAATCATGGTCCACGAAAGTACGCTGATGCTGGTTTGGAATTCTGATGCAACCTTCGGGAGCGCAACAATAAATACCGTGAAGGTGAAGTTAAGTGCGAAGAGACCAGCCAGTAGCGACCAAAGTACCCACCATGAATATCTGCTTGATTTAGCAGCGTGTCCTTGGACTCGCTCTCGAAGCATCATGAACCAGTTGAGATCTGAACCAGCTTCGGTACCCATGGCACCCATTGCTTCAGCACCAGGGTCTGAGAATGAACTTAAAAGTCCATCGGGGTCTTGACGGTTGAGGCGTTTGTCGTCCTCAAACTCAGTCATTGCTCTCCCCTACTAATCAGTAGGTCAATTCTAACGACTGCATCAAGGCGTAAATACAAAAGGGCCAGGCAAAAATCTGCCTGGCCCTTTTGAATAAAAAGGTTTTACTTCTCTGACTTGACTTTCTTTGCGCCAAGTACGAAGTAGATGACGAAAGACAGCGCGAAACCAACGAGGAACGTAATGTCACCGAGGTTTCCGTTGTGCTTAGGGAAGTAGCCAACGTAGTACGTCTGGTTCGCAAACAACCAGATTGAAAGTCCTGTTGCAACAAGGAACGCAATAGGTCCCGCTGGGTTCTCGCGATTAGCGAAAAGGAAACGCTCAACAGAAGCACCCTTACGCAAGATCTTGTCAGCAGTCATTACGCCCAACCATGGCCCAATCCAGTACGCCATAACAAGCAGGAAGTTCTCAAGGTTGTTTGTAGGGTTACCCATGGCCCAGTGAGCCAAGAGGAATCCAAGGACACCAACTACGAGTGTGAAAATTGCACGTGCTCTTCCAGCTCCAAGCTTGATACCACTTGTGAGGAATGACATAACACCTGAGTAGATGTTCAATGCGTTGGCACAGATTGATCCAAGCACGATTCCGAGCAGAACAAGCTTTCCAAGCCATGTTGGCATGAGAGCTGTGTACTGAGCAACAGGGTTACCGTGCGCGTAGTCACCCATTCCGGCAGTTACTGCAGCAGCACCGAAGATTTCGAGAATTGCAGCAGATGTGAAAAGTCCTAGTGCAGCACTGCGACCAGCAACCTTTGGATCCTCAGTTGCAGGAAGGTAGCGAGCGTAGTCAGAAGCAAATGGGTTCCATCCAGCGGCGTAGCCGTAGACAGCACCGAGGAATACCAACCATGCACCTGGGAAGTACCAGTGGCCTGCTCCACCAAGGTGGGCCTTAGTTAGAACAATGATTCCTGTGATTCCAAATACAACCACGAGGTATGGCATGAGGTACTTCTCAACCTTCTGCACCAAGTTGTGTCCAATGAAGGCAACAGCGATTTGAACAGTAACCACTACGAGTAGTGAAAGAAGGTTGCTCATGTGCGTTAGAGATGCGAGTGCGAATGCTCCTGATACAGAGTTAACCGCAAACCATCCAATTCCTGATGCGAACCAGTTGGCAAGTGATGGGAATGCGTTTCCGAGCTTTCCGAAAGCCGCACGGCTAACTACTAGCTGTGGAACACCGTACTTTGGGCCATCCTGAGTAAGAACGTACTGAGCGTACGCACCAAGTGCGTTACCAATGATGATTCCAATTACAGCCTGTGTGAAGCTAAGACCAAAAAGAACACCAAGTGCACCTACATAAATAGTTGCGAACTCAAGGTTTGGGCTCGCCCACACTGCGAAGAGTGACGATCCTTTTCCGTGGCGGTCCTTAGCTGGAATTGCTTCAATTCCACCGGGTTCAACGGCTAATACTTTCTCACCGTATTCGCCGGAGCGAAATTCAATTTCTGACATATATATCCTTTTTTAGTTGGAGAAGGTTCAACTTCAATTCAGGCTCCGAGAAGCCATGCGCCGAGGCTAATAAAGGTGCTTATTAAAAGTAAGGATAGACAGAGAAACTTCTAGTTTCCCTGATGAACGGCTGTGCTCAGGTGATTACGCGGCGCCAAAAGCCCGGGGGTCGGGCGTGAGCGTGGTAGTGATCGGGGATGTTTCGCATGTTGTCATCGATGTACCACTCTTCACCACTGAACTCAGCGTCAGCCACTTGACCTAGGAATTCATGAAGCTGCTTCTTTACTTCATCTGAGGGCTGGTGATCATGCTCGCGCCACACCACCATTGGAACAACACAAATAGTGCAGTCGGCTATCCAGCAAAGTTCATTTTCGAAGTATCGCTTGGATACCACTGCTGCGTCACAAAGGTCGCAGGCCATATTTACTTAACCGTCAAAGTTACGGTGGACTTAGCTTTCACCATTGTGCCAGCGCCTGGGTTTTCAGAAAGCACTACGGTCCAGGTTGTTGTTCCTGCACCATGTCCAGTTGTCGTGAAGTACAAGAGTGCCGTGTGCATTGCAGCAACGGCCTGTGCGTAGTTCATTCCGACAACATTTGGTACTGGGCGTAGTCCAGTTGCAGCAGTTGTTGTCGTTGTAACTGGTGTCGCTGACTTAAGAGTTGTCGTAGTTCCCGGCTTCTTTGCCGTAGTTGTAGTTACGTTTGGCTTAACAGTTGTAGTGGTTACCGGTGACGACTTAAGTGACACAACAAGAACAACCTTGGTCTTTGTCTTCACAACTGTTCCAGCAGCAGGTGTCTGAGAAATAACGCTCGCCCACTTGCCAGTGTCAGATCCTGGCCCGGTTGTTGCGTAGAAAAGCAATGCAGCGTGCATTGCAGCAAGTGTCTGTGATGGATTAAGTCCAACGACATTTGGAACTGACACCGTTCCCGCGCTCACTGCGAGTGTGGTTGTGGTTGCTCCATTTGCTGCAGCAACACCGGTGCTCACGCTAAGCACCACCGTTGAGTTCTCTGGAACCTCAGTTGGATTGTTGGTCTTGTTATAGGTGTAGCTAACAATTCGACCGGCTGGAATAGTTGATGAGTCA
The DNA here is from genome assembly GCA_903830745.1 of uncultured Actinomycetes bacterium. GTDB lineage: Bacteria > Actinomycetota > Acidimicrobiia > Acidimicrobiales > RAAP-2 > RAAP-2. The sequence continues at coordinate 3,003 of CAIKVF010000248.1, forward strand.
ACTTGTGCTGATGTTGGACACTGTGCGATGAGATTTAGTTTGGTCAGTTGCTGAGTTGCTGCAACGCAGTCCTCTCCCACCAGATTCGTAGGAAGCGTGACCATGTTTGGTCCGGATGAAATTTCAACCTGGATAACAAGTCCGGCTTTGCTCGCAGTTCCAACTGGAACTGACTGCGTGACAATGTTTCCCTTGGTAACAGTTGCGGAAGGAACTGACTTTGTTTCAGTAATGGTGAATGGATCACCATCAGACTTCAAGAGACTTTGAGCCTGCGAGGAAGTCAGTCCTATCAGAGAAGGGACAGTGTGCTTAGTAGTGAAGAGACCCATTTCATAGGCGACTCCTCCACCTAAAGCAACCACCACAATGAGAATTGCAGCGAGCAAGAAACCAGATCGACCCTTTCGTGGGGTACGTGAAGGCGGCATTGAGTCATAAGTAATCGGTGTGCGTCTGCGCGCTTCACGGAACTCATTTTGAACCGGTTGTGGAGTAGAACTCACTGGACGAGGTTGCTGCGGAAGTGGAAACGCAGTTGCAACAGCTTGTGTAGAAGCAAAAAGCTGATCAGGTGATGGCGCGTTAAAGCCAATGGTTTCGCGTGGCGCTTGGTTATTTAGTGACTGCTGTAGCAACGGTGTTGGCCCGCTTGACTGCATGACAACGAGTGGTGATGAATCGCTCGTGACCCCTGAGAGTCGATTTGAGAACTGACCAGCATCAAGGCGCATACGAGGATCTGGGATTGCAGCCTGAGCAAGAATCATG
>CAIKVF010000249.1 GCA_903830745.1 uncultured Actinomycetes bacterium
GTCACCGACGAACCACCAGCCCTTAAAGACACCGCTGGTAGCAACCTCTGCATCGTGAGCGCACGTGTTGACCCAAGAACTGGATGGCTCGTTGCCATGTCATCACTCGACAACCTCATTAAGGGTGCAGCGGGACAGGCTATTCAGGCTTGGAACGTTGCGACTGAACGTGAAGAAACACTCGGACTTCCACTTGGCGGGCTAACACCATGAGTCACGTTGTCGTAAAGCTCGGCGGTCACGCGCTTGATTCGCTATCACCACGTTCTGCAGTGCTTGTTGACCTCGCCCAAGACATTGAAAAGCTCCGTGCCAGCGGCACTGACGTTGTTGTTGTCCACGGTGGTGGGCCTCAGATCGCAGAACTACTCGGACTCGTAGGTATCGAAAGCAAGTTCCACGAGGGATTAAGGATCACTGACGCCAAGACCATGGGGTATGTTGCCATGGCACTTGGTCACGTGAACCAGCAAGTTGTCGCAGCACTTAATAGCGCCGGACTCACAAGCACCGGGCTAAATGGTGCAGATGGAACGCTCATGACTGCAACGTCACTCGGAATGCCCTGGGACCGTGCAGGCGGAGCACCGAAGGTGAGAAGCGAAGTTCTCACTGCCCTATGGAACGCTGGCATCACACCTGTTGTTAGCCCAGTAGCTGTTGATGACCGCGGTGAACTTATTAACTGCAACGCTGACACTGCTGCTGGTGCCATTGCTGGAGCCATAGGAGCAACAATTCTTGTCCTGCTCAGTGACATTGATCAACTGAGAAGTGACCCTGAAGATGCTTCGACGGCACTCAGCTCAGTAACAAGTTCGCAAGTGAAGGAACTCATTGCATCTGGCGCTGCTCGTGAAGGCATGCGCCCAAAGATGACTGCGGCTCTAGACGCATTGAGCGGGGGAGCTTCAAAGATTTTGATGGCTAATGGCACACGTCCACACGCACTCAGCGAAGCGCTGAGCGGATCAATTCCAACTACTGAGGTACTCAAATGACACGTCACTTCATGACCATTGAACAACAGAGCGACAAAGCTCTAAAGAAGATCTACGAACTAGCAACGTCACCCATCAATGACGAAACACTTAAGGGTCAGGGAGTTGCACTTGTCTTTGAGCGCCCATCGCTTAGGACTCGTGCATCAAGTTCAGTAGCGGTCCAAGAACTTGGTGGCTTTGTGACGTTCTTCAGCGATGAAGAAGTAGGCATCGACACTCGCGAATCCGCCGAAGACATTGGTCGCACGCTTAATGAGATGTATTCAATCGCAGCGCTTCGCGTCAGGAACCACGAAGTCTTTAAGCGCATGCAGACAGCCACGAACGATCAGATCTCGCTTATCAACCTGCTGAGCAATGTGGCACATCCTTTGCAAGCGATTGCAGACGTTCTCACTATTGCTGAGCACTTCGCTAAGGGCGATGTTTCTGGCATCAAGGGACTTAACGTCACCTACGTAGGCGACGCCACGAACGTCACCAGGTCACTCGCGGTGGCACTACTTCGCTGCGGCGCGAACGTAACTGTTGGTGCCCCAAGTGGGTATCAACTAAGCGCTGGCGGCGAAGAAGATCCGAGTGCCGTAACGGGCGGGGGAACATTAACCCTCACTGATTCACCAGTCGACGCAGTTAAGGGCGCTGACGTTGTTGTCACTGACGCCTGGGTCTCAATGGGTATGGAAGCAGAGACGCAGAAACGTCGAAATGATTTAAGCGCATTCCAAGTGAACGCAAAGCTCATGGGAGAAGCGAAGAAGGATGCAGTCTTGCTGCACTGTCTTCCTGCTCATCGCGGTGACGAAATCACCGACGAAATTCTTGATTCAGATAAGTCACTCGTGTGGCGTGAAGTATTCCACCGTAGGACGGCCATGCTTGGCGTTCTGCAGTGGATCAAAGAGGAGAAATAATGACTAAGCCACAACGCCAACAGCGCATCTCGGAACTTCTCGAGCGTGAAATCATCTCAACTGCTGCTCAGATTGTCACCAGACTGCAAGCAGAAGGCATCGCCGCAACACAGGCGACCGTTACTCGCGACCTACAAGACCTCGGCACCGTAAAGGTTAGAGACCTGCACGGATCACGTCGCATTGTTATTGCCTCAACACCAGCCGTTAGTTCTGCTCCGGTTGACCACCTTCGTCGCATGATGGGCGAGTGGGTTGGCTCAGTAGACAACTCAGGCAACCTCGTTGTTGTTCGCACACCTCCTGGGTGCGCGCACGTTGTGGCATCAGCACTCGACCGCAGTGCCATTGAAGGAGTGCTTGGAAGCATTGCTGGCGATGACACCATTTTGGTAATCGCCGATGAAGCACGTGGTGGCAAAGCACTAGCTCAAGAATTTCGTCAACTAGCTGGACTCACAGAAGTATCTGGCTCAAAGAAGGGTAAGTAATCATGGCTAAGCGTGTGGTTTTGGCATACAGCGGTGGACTCGACACATCAGTGGCGGTTCGCTGGATGATTGAAGAGTGGGGCGTAGAAGTTGTTTGCGTCCTTGTGAACGTGGGACAAGACGCCGACAGTTCTGAAAGCTTCGAAGACATTAAGGCCCGTGCGCTCGCATCGGGAGCGATTGACTGCGTGATTGTTGATGCTCGTGAAGAGATGGCTGACGAGTTCTGCAAGAAGGCAATTTTTGCGAACGCTAAGTACGAAGGTAAGTACCCACTCGTATCGTCACTTTCTCGTCCCGTCATTGTTCGCCACCTCGTCGACCAGGCTCGTAAGTTCAACGCGCAAGCGGTGGCTCACGGATGCACCGGAAAGGGTAATGACCAAGTGCGTTTCGAAGTTGGAACTCACGCACTTGCTCCTGACCTTGAAGTGCTGGCTCCCGCACGTAACTGGGGCATGACCCGTGAAGCTTCAATTGACTTTGCAGAAAAATGGGAAGTTCCAATTAAGGCAACGAAGGAAAAGATCTACTCAATTGACGAAAACCTCTGGGGACGCGCCATTGAATGTGGCGCCATTGAAGTCCCGTTGAACGAACCACCAGAAGAGCCGTACACAATCACGAGCGTTACAAACACCTAGCCAGTTGATCTCGTAGTTTCATTTACTGCTGGAGTTCCAGTAGCAA
>CAIKVF010000250.1 GCA_903830745.1 uncultured Actinomycetes bacterium
CTCACCGACCTCTTTATTGCGCTCGTGGAAGAGCGCCTCCCTGGGGAGTTTGAAGTTGTCACACCTCGTGAGCACAAAAAGCGTGGATCACAGGTAGCGCTTCGACACGCTGAAAGTTATGGAATTGTGCAAGCACTAATTGAACGTGGGGTTATTGGGGACTTCCGCGACCCAGACATTTGTCGACTCGGCTTTACGCCGCTCTACCTAGGTTTTGTTGATGTGTACGACGCAGTTGAACGACTGGTCGATGTAATGAATTCCAAGGCCTACAACGACCCAAGGTTTAAAGTCCGTAACTCGATTACGTAACTACTGCGAGAAAATTACGGTGCGCGTTCCAACGAGGGCGACACGGTCTTGTGCAACTAAACCAACCGCACGAGATAAAACGTTGCGTTCAATGTCTCGTCCGAGAGCGACCATGTCTTGGGGCGTGCGTGAATGGCTGACTCGAACAACGTCTTGTTCAATGATTGGTCCCTCATCAAGTTGATTGGTCACAAAGTGCGCAGTTGCTCCAATGAGCTTCACGCCTCGATCGTATGCCTGGTGGTAAGGCTTCGCGCCCTTGAAGCCTGGAAGGAACGAGTGGTGAATGTTGATGACGTGTCCACTTAACTGCGCACAAAGTTCTGGAGAAAGAATTTGCATGTAGCGAGCGAGAACTACGAAATCAATTGAGTAGCTCTTAACGAGAGCAAGAAGTTGATCCTCGGCGTCATTCTTTGTTTCCGGTGTTACTGGGATGAAGTGGAAAGGAATGTTGTATCGCTTAACGAGTGCTTCGCAGTCTGGGTGGTTACTCACAACTGCAGCAATGTCGAGGGGGATGTCACCTTGTTCGAGCCGGTAAAGAAGGTCGCTCAGGCAGTGATCGAATTTCGAAACCATGATGAGCGCACGTCGGTGCTGGTCTTCGGGGCGAATCTTTAGAGTCGGGCTGAACTTAGCGAGCTCAGTGGTAAGTACTTTTTGTACTACTTCGAAGTCATCGACTGTTGTTTCAAATCGGGTGCGCATGCAGAAGTGACCAGTGGCGGGGTCGGTGAACTGATCGTTTTCCAAGATGTTGCCTTGAACGTTGACAATCGCAGAACTAGCAGCGAGAACAATGCCAGGGGCATCAACGCACTGGAGGGTCATTATGTAGTTCTTCACCCCTACAGCGTAGAAGAGTTAGGAGTTAGCTCCTAACTGAATGAAACAAAGGTAATAAGGACAGCATTTTCAAAGATAATTCGAGAATTTGCGCAATCAGTTGGGCTAAATATCTCTTGGCTGACTACGATAGAAAAGCAATCCGCAACCAATAAGGAGTCCAAAGACATGGACACAGTTAATGTCATCGTCGAAATTCCACGTGGATCTCAGAACAAATACGAGTTCGATCACGAAACAAACACCATCATGCTCGACCGACACCTCATTGTCTCAATGGGCTACCCAGCAGAATACGGATTCATTCCTGACACTCTTGGTGGCGACGGCGACCCACTCGACGCGCTCGTGCTCAGTGAATATCCAACCTTCCCAGGGTGTCTCATTAAGTCAAGAATTCTTGGAATGTGCATCATGACTGACGAAAAGGGCGAAGACGCAAAGCTCATCTGTGTTCCTGACTACGACCCAGCGTGGAAGTCCGCGAAGGACATCACTGACGTGCCAAAGGCGACGCTCGACAAGATCAGCCACTTCTTCACTGTCTACAAGGACCTCGATGAAGGCAAGTGGGTCAAGGTAGAAAACTACGTTGGCCGCAAAGAAGCACTCGCTGAACTTGAGGCTTCAATCGCTCGTTACAAGGGTTAATCCTTTTTTGTAACACCCACCATCTAGGGTGTTGGTATCGCAAATTTTTCTAGTAACTCTGAAACCCAACGTGTCATCGATGCTGCTCGCTCACCCGAGTGGGACATTGGACTCGGTCCCTCTGGACAAATCATGGCCACCAAGGACTCAGGAGTTGCTGGGCTCCCTTGGACTATTACTGCCGTTCGTGCCGGCAAGGGGATGAGAGTTTCTCTGTACCAACCAGGTGACGATACAGAAGTAGAGGGTGACGTGATCGGAGAAGTCTCTGGGAACCCTAGAGAAATGGGACGTCAACTGCGTTCAATCCTTGAAGACGTTGTGACTGAAGGAATCTAAAAGTTCCGTCGAAAACAACTAAAATTGTTGAAGCGGTGAACTGAAAGTACACAAATGAATTTGCGTCAAGAAAACTTCCCTGAATTTCTCCAGCCTTGGTTGGAACGATTTCACATCGACTTTCGTCCACACCGCCAGCCCTCTACGTATGAAGTACTTTTTGCAACCGTCACCGCAGTTATTGGCTCACTCATCCTGGACGCGATTCTCGTGAAGATAGGTGAAACTGTTTTCCCTAAAACAGTTGGCTACGAACACTTCAAATTCTTGAGCTACGCCAAGCTCACCGTTATTGGAGTCCTTGGCGCATGCGCTGGCTGGCCAATCGTGACTCGAATTACATCACAACCGAAGTGGCTCTTTCTACGTATGGCACTAGTAGTGACGATTGTCTTGCTACTTCCTGACCTCGCGATCTGGGCCCTCGGACAACCAGGTGCAGCAGTATTTGTGCTGGTGTGGATGCACCTTGCAATTGCAATAGTTACGTACTTATCGCTCGTCATCTTGGC
>CAIKVF010000251.1 GCA_903830745.1 uncultured Actinomycetes bacterium
CCGCAACGTACCTCCTAAACCTTGCTCGTGACCGCACTGCAAAAGAAACTACGTACCACATTGACGACCAGGACCACTTCGCGAACCGTCGTATTCGTTCAGTTGGTGAACTAATTCAGAACGCACTGCGTACTGGACTTTCACGTATGGAGCGCGTTGTTCGTGAGCGTATGAACACACAAGACGTTGAGTCAATTGCGCCTCAGACGTTGATCAACATTCGTCCAGTGATGTCTGCGATTAAGGAATTCTTCGCAACGTCACAGCTCAGTCAGTTCATGGACCAGAACAACCCACTGTCGGGACTAACGCACAAGCGTCGTCTCTCAGCGCTGGGACCTGGTGGACTTTCTCGTGAGCGTGCGGGTCTTGAAGTTCGAGACGTTCACTCCTCTCACTACGGACGTATGTGTCCAATTGAAACTCCAGAAGGTCCGAACGTAGGACTTATTGGTTACCTCGCTAACTATGCGCGCATTAATGAATACGGTTTCATTGAAACTCCGTACCGCATTGTTAAGAACGGAAAAGTAACGGGTGATGTTGAATACTTCACCGCTGACGCTGAAGAGCGTTTCGTTATTGCTCAGGCGAACACTGAAGTTGACGCATCTGGAAAAATTTTGGCCGACCGCGTACTTGTACGTCGTGGACCAATTGGAACCGGACTTCGCGTTGGTTCATCGAACAAGTCTTCTTCAACAACGTCAGAAATTGACTTTGTAAAGCCAGAAGAAGTTGAACTGATGGACGTTTCAACTCGTCAAGTTATTTCAGTTGCTACTGCACTTATTCCGTTCGTAGAACACGACGACGCCCAGCGCGCGTTGATGGGTGCGAACATGCAAAAGCAGGCTGTGCCGCTCATCATGCCAGAAGCTCCATTCGTTGGAACTGGAATGGAAGCTCGCGCTGCTCTTGACTCTGGTGACGTTCTCATTGCAGAAGGTGACGGAACTGTTGCTTCTGTTTCTGGGGACCGCATCGTAGTTCAATACGAAAAGGGTGTTGTTGACCGTTACGGTAAGGAACTCGGTAAGAAGCAGTACAACCTAAACAAGTTCCGTCGTTCGAACCAGGACACTTCTATTAACCAGAAGCCACTCGTGTTCGGAAACGAAACTGTGAAGTTGGGTGACCTTCTTGCAGATGGAACATCTACTTACAACGGTGAACTCGCACTTGGTAAGAACTTGCTCGTGGCGTACATGCCATGGGAAGGGTACAACTACGAAGACGCGATCATTCTTAACGAGCGCCTTGTTCGTGACGATGTTCTTACTTCTATCCACGTTAAGGAATATGAAATTGACGCTCGCGACACCAAGCTTGGTGCCGAAGAAATCACTCGAGACATTCCTAACTTGCCAGACGACATCTTGGCTGACCTCGACGACCGCGGAATTGTTCGCATTGGTGCAGAAGTGCAGCCTGGCGACATCCTCGTAGGTAAGGTCACCCCAAAGGGTGAAACTGAGCAGAGCCCGGAAGAGCGTCTGCTTCGTGCAATCTTCGGTGAAAAGGCTCGTGAAGTACGAGACACATCACTCAAGGTTCCACACGGTGAATCTGGAAAAGTTATCGACGTCAAGGTATACAGCCGCGACGAAGACCACGAAATGCAGCCTGGTGTTAACCAGCTTGTAAAGGTTTATGTTGCTCAGAAGCGAAAGATCTCAGAAGGTGACAAGCTCGCCGGACGCCACGGTAACAAGGGTGTTATTTCAAAGATCCTTCCTGAAGAAGACATGCCGTACATGGAAGACGGAACACCAGTTGACATCATCTTGTCGCCACTTGGTGTACCGAGTCGTATGAACGTTGGTCAGGTTCTTGAATCTCACCTCGGCTACGCGGCTCGTCACGGTTGGGAAGGCATCACAGTTAACCCAGCAGTAGGAACTTCAGGTCAGACTGACCAGAACGACCCAAGCAACCGTCCATTCCGTAAGACTCGTCCACGCACAGAGCCTGCGATCTACGTTTCAACACCATCGTTTGACGGTGCGCACTGGGACGAGACCGAGCGTGCGAAGGACAAGCCAACAATCCAAAAGACATTCCAGACTCTTAACGTCGATGGTCGAAACGGCAAGCGCTTGCTTGCTGGCGACAACGACGGCAAGGTCACATTGTTCAATGGACGTACTGGTGAGTCATACGACAACCCAATCTCAGTTGGTTACGCCTACATCTTGAAGCTCGCTCACATGGTCGACGACAAGATCCACGCACGTTCAACTGGTCCATACTCAATGATCACTGCCCAGCCACTTGGTGGTAAGGCGCAGTTCGGTGGTCAGCGTTTCGGAGAAATGGAAGTTTGGGCTCTCGAAGCATACGGAGCTGCCTACGCACTTCAAGAACTCTTGACTGTGAAGTCAGACGACATGAAGGGCCGCGAGCGTGCTTACGAAGCAATCGTTAAGGGTCAAAACTTGCCAGAGCCTGGTATCCCTGAATCATTCAAGGTGCTTATCAAGGAAATGCAATCACTCTGTCTAAACGTAGAAGTACGTGACAAGAACAAGCAACACGTTGATCTTGCAGACACTGAAGAAGACTTCTTCTCGGTTACTCGCGAACTCGGAATCGACATCAGTCGACCTGAGCGTGGTTCTGATGAAGAAGATGCCCGCCGCGCCGCCGAAAGGAAGTTGTCATGAGTCCGCTCGACGTCAACCAGTTTGAAGAACTAAGCATTGGCCTCGCCACTGCGTCAAACATCCGTAGTTGGTCATCAGGAGAAGTTAAGAAGCCTGAGACAATCAACTACCGCACACTGCGCCCTGAGAAGGACGGTCTTTTCTGCGAAAAGATCTTCGGACCTCAAAAGGCATGGGAATGTGCATGTGGAAAGTACAAGCGAGTTCGTTTTAAAGGAATCGTTTGTGAGCGCTGTGGTGTTGAAGTTACGAGCGACAAAGTTCGTCGTGACCGCATGGGCCACATTGCCCTTTCTGCACCAGTAGTTCACATTTGGTACTTGCGTGGAACACGCTCATGGCTTGCCTACCTTCTTATGGGAACACTTCCAAAGGAAGAACTCAAGGCTAAGCAGCTCGAGAAGGTTATTTACTTCGCCGCGCACATGGTTACCCACGTTGAAATTGATCGTCGTCACGAAGACCTAAGCGATCTTCGCCAAGGTCTCTCAGACGAATTGATTGAAATTGCAGAGCGCGAAGTTAAGGCACTCGACACCAAGTTGAAGGACATCGAAGCTCGTGCTGCAAAGCTCGAGTCAGAAGGAGCGAAGGAAACTGAGCTTCGTGCACTTCAGCGTGGAACCGAGAAGGAACTGGACGCTGTTCGTTCACGTTTCGCCGAAGAACGCGAACTTGCTAAGCAAGCATTCGACACATTCGAAGGTCTGCACTCACGTCAGATCATTGAAGACGAAGTTCTCTACCGTGAAATGGAATTCCGTTACGGGGAATACTTCGAAGGTGGCATGGGAGCTAACGCAATCTTGCAACTAATCGACCGCATGGACCTCGACGAAGAAGAAAAGGTAATGCGCGAGATGATTGACGCTAAGGACGGCCGCAAGCCTCTTAGTGCTCAGCGTCACGCCAAGTTCCTTAAGCGTCTCGCCATTGTTCAGTCGTTCAACCGTCGTGATGACCAGGGCCGTCGTCTTAATGACCCACGCGCCATGATCCTCGAAGCAGTGCCAGTTATTCCGCCAGACCTTCGCCCTATGGTGCAGCTTGACGGTGGACGCTTCGCGACATCAGACCTCAACGACCTTTACCGTCGTGTGATCAACCGCAACAACCGACTCAAGCGCTTGCTTGACCTCGGTGCTCCAGACATCATTGTTAACAACGAAAAGCGAATGCTGCAAGAAGCAGTTGACGCGTTGTTCGACAACGGTCGTCGCGGACGTCCAGTTGCTGGCCAGTCAGGTCGACCACTTAAGTCACTTTCAGACATGTTGAAGGGTAAGCAGGGACGCTTCCGTCAGAACTTGCTCGGAAAGCGCGTTGACTACTCAGGTCGTTCAGTAATTGTTGTTGGACCTCAGCTCAAACTGCACCAGTGTGGTCTGCCAAAGATGATGGCGCTTGAACTCTTCAAGCCTTTCGTTATGAAGCGACTTATTGAGACGCAGATGGCTCAGAACATCAAGAGCGCTAAGCGCATGGTTGAACGCCGTAAGGCAGTTGTATGGGACGTTCTCGAAGAAGTTATTCGCGAGCACCCAGTACTTCTTAACCGTGCACCGACTCTTCACCGACTTGGTATCCAGGCTTTCGAGCCAGTACTCGTAGACGGTAAGGCCATTCAGATTCACCCTCTCGTATGTAAGGCGTTCAACGCTGACTTCGACGGTGACCAGATGGCGGTACACGTACCGCTTTCTGCTGAAGCACAGGCTGAAGCACGCATCTTGATGTTGTCAACAAACAACATCTTCACACCGGCAACCGGTCGACCTATTACTGAGCCTGCTCAGGACATGGTCTTTGGTGCCTACTACCTAACACTTCCAGCTGACGCAGAAGTGCAGAACCCACCAGTGTTCCGTCACGTCTTCGAGATCGAAAATGCTCTCGCCGACAAGACCATTGGCCTACGTTCACCAATTCAGATTCGTCCACTCGAAGGATCATCGCTTGCGATGCGCCTCGAGCTCGCAGGAATTGAAACAACTGGCGTTAACCGTCAACTTGTTACAACTCCTGGACGTGTTTTCTTTAACGAAGCGTTGCCATTCGGTTTCCGTTTCGTTAACGAGCTCATTGGTAAGAACGCCACACCAATTGGAACGATTGTTGAAGAAATCTCAGGAAACTTCGGACGTCACGAAGTTGCTGAAGCACTTGACGCAATTAAGTCACTTGGTTTCCGTTACGCCACTAAGTCAGGTCTCACCATCTCAATTGATGACGTTGTTACAACGCCAGAGAAGGCTGAGATTCTTAACAAGTACGAAGAGCAGGCCGCCAAGGTTGAAACTAACTACAAGCGTGGTGTGATTGTGGACGACGAGCGTCGTCAACAGGAAATCGAGATTTGGACAAACGCAAACAAGGAGGTCGGTGACGCTACTGACCGTGCCATGAACGCTAAGTTCGACAACCCAATTCGTATGATGGTTGACTCTGGTGCTCGTGGTAACTCACAGCAGATTCGCCAGATTGCCGCTATGAAGGGCCTCGTATCTAACCCACGTGGTGAAATGATTCCTCGCCCGATTAAGTCTTCATTCCGTGAAGGCCTTTCGGTTCTTGAGTACTTCATTTCGACACACGGTACCCGTAAGGGACTGGGTGACACCGCTCTACGTACCGCTGACTCTGGTTACCTAACACGTCGACTCGTTGACGTTGCTCAGGAACTCATTGTTAAGGAATTCGACTGTGCAACAACTCGCGGAATGTGGATCGAGCACGTTGCTGCTGACACACGCGGACAGCGTGCTCACCTCGAAACCAAGCTATGGGGACGTGTTGTTTCAGAACCTGTGACACTTTCAGACGGAACCACTATTGAAGCTGGTGTGATGTTGATGGCTGATGATGTTGAGCGTCTTCGTGACGACTCAGCAGTGTCGCGCGTTCGTGTTCGTACAACACTTACTTGTGACGCACTTCAGGGTGTTTGTGCAGCGTGCTACGGACTTTCACTTGCTACTCACCAACTCGTTGAGCTTGGTGAAGCAGTTGGTGTAATCGCGGCTCAGTCAATTGGTGAACCTGGAACTCAGCTCACCATGCGTACATTCCACTCCGGTGGTGTTACTGGATCAGACATTACCCACGGTCTTCCACGCGTTGTTGAGCTCTTCGAAGCTCGTACACCAAAGGGTGCTGCGATTGTTGCAGAACACTCTGGTGTTGTGCGCGTTGAACTCATTGGACGTGAGAACAAGGTGACTGTTGTATCGAACGATGGCGAAATTCAGGAATCTTCGATTTCTATTGCTCGTCACCTTCTCGTACAAGATGGTCAAGAAGTTGAAGTTGGAACGCCACTATGTGACGGACCACTCGACCCTAAGCTCATGATGAAATTCCGTGGTACTCGCGAAACGCAGCAGTACTTAACTGAAGAAGTTCAGAACGTTTACCGTGACCAAGGTGTATCTATTCACGACAAGCACATCGAACTCATTGTTCGACAAATGACTCGTCGTGTTCAGATTGTTGATGCAGGTGACTCACACTGGCTCCCAGGAGCAATGGTGGACGTCAAGTTGTTCAACGACACTAACGATGGTCTCGAATCAGAAGCTAAGGAAGTTGCCGATGGTCGTGCTCAGTTGATGGGTATTACTAAGGCTTCACTGGCAACTGACTCATGGCTCTCAGCGGCTTCCTTCCAGGAAACCACTCGAGTGCTTACAGAGGCTGCCATTGAAGGAAAGCGTGACCACCTTGTTGGTCTGAAGGAAAACATCATTATTGGTAAGTTGATTCCTGCCGGATCGGGCCTTGAGTACTACAACAAGCGCGAACTCCGTCTCGACATGCCAGATGCTGAACTTCTGCCTGCATGGGCTCAGGTTTCTGACGATGACCTCGACTTGGCTAGCCTTTTGGGCGAAATCCAGGGCGATGACAGCTTTAAGGACGAATTTGCCGATGTTTTCTCACGAGGAACCGCTACGTATGACGAATCAGCGGCCCTTATTGAAGATGAGGCCCCAAAGCCTGAAGATGAAGGCGGCATAGCTCTCTAACGACAAGATCCTTGCCACCGGCCCCTGGCCGGTGGCGGGCTTGCCGTTCTAAGGGGTTTTGTCGTAAGATAGAAAGTCCGCGCGCCGGAATCATCCGGTTCGCCTAAGTACGAATAAAAAGAAGAGGTTCCGCGTGCCCACAATTGCACAGTTGGTCCGAAAGGGTCGACAGGACAAGAAAACCAAGACCAAGACACCGGCGCTTAAGGGCGCCCCTCAACGTCGTGGTGTGTGCACCCGTGTTCACACGGTTACACCTAAGAAGCCGAACTCAGCTCTTCGTAAGGTTGCACGTGTGCGCCTTACGTCAGGTGTTGAAGTCACTGCCTACATCCCAGGTGTAGGACACAACCTCCAAGAGCACTCAATCGTGCTCGTACGTGGTGGACGTGTGAAGGACCTTCCAGGTGTTCGTTACAAGATCATTCGCGGTGCACTTGACACATCAGGTGTTCGTGACCGCAAGCAGGCCCGTAGTCGCTACGGTGCCAAGAGGGAGAAATAATGCCTCGTAAAGGCCCCGCCGTACGTCGTGAAGTTCCACTTGACCCGATTTACAAGTCGGTTCTCGTAACGCAAATTACGAACAAGATTCTTGAGCGCGGCAAGCGCACAATCGCTGAGCGCATTGTGTACACCGCACTTGAGCAGGTTGAAGCAAAGACCGGCACTGACCCAGTTGCAACACTGAAGCGTGCACTCGAAAACGTTCGCCCAGAGCTTGAAGTACGTAGCCGCCGTGTTGGTGGAACTACATACCAAGTTCCTGTTGAAGTTCGCCCTCGTCGTTCAACGACACTCGGTATTCGATGGTTGACTGACTACGCGAAGAACCGTCGTGAAAAGACAATGGCTGACCGCCTCGCTGCAGAAATCATCGACGCATCTAACGGTGTTGGTGCTGCTGTTAAGCGTCGTGAAGACATGGCCAAGATGGCCGAATCCAACAAAGCCTTCGCGCACTACCGCTGGTAATCAAAGAGAGTTATTGAAATGACCGATCGCGAGATCTCACTTGACAAGGTGCGCAATATTGGCATCATGGCGCACATTGACGCCGGTAAGACCACGACTACTGAACGAATTCTTTACTACACCGGTAAGAACTACAAAATTGGTGAAGTTCACGAAGGCGCAGCAACCATGGACTGGATGGTCCAGGAGCAAGAGCGTGGAATCACAATTACTTCTGCTGCCACCACATGCATGTGGAACGGTCACCGAATCAACATCATTGACACCCCGGGACACGTTGACTTCACTGTTGAAGTAGAGCGTTCACTTCGTGTTCTTGACGGTGCTGTTGCAGTATTCGACGCCGTTGCCGGTGTTGAGCCACAGACCGAAACTGTATGGCGTCAAGCGAACAAGTACAACGTTCCACGTATTTGCTTCGTTAACAAGATGGACCGTACCGGAGCTGACTTCTTTCGCTGTGTAGAAATGATCGAAGACCGTCTTGACTGCGTTCCTGCAGTTATCCAGCTACCTATTGGTGCTGAAGGCGACTACCTCGGAATCATCGACATCTGCTCAATGACTGCAACGATCTACCACGATGACAAGGGCGAGAAGCTCGAAGTTGTTGAGATCCCTGCTGAGTACAAGGACCAGGCCGACGAGTACCGCGCAAAGTTGCTTGACATTCTCACCACATTTGACGACGAGCTCATGGAAAAGATGCTCGAAGAAAAAGAAATCACTACAGCTGACGTGCGTCGTGCACTTCGCGTAGGGACTCTTGATGGTCACTGTGTTCCAATTCTTAACGGAACTGCATTTAAGAACAAGGGTGTTCAGCCAATGCTCGACGCCGTTGTTGACTTCCTCCCATCACCTGTTGACCTTCCACCTACTGAAGGAACAAAGCCAGGTAAGGAAGACGTTCTTCTTCGTAAGGCTGACGACAAAGAACCATTCGCAGCTCTTGCATTCAAGATCATGACTGACCCTTACGTGGGTAAGTTGATTTACCTTCGCGTGTACTCAGGAACACTCCAAAAGGGTGACACTGTAATTAACACGACTAAGGGAATGAAGAAGGAGCGACTCGGTCGCCTCTTGTTGATGCACGCTAACGAGCGTCAAGACATCGACACCATCCGCACCGGTGACATCATCGCTGCTGTTGGTCTTAAGCAAGTAACTACTGGTGACACTCTTAGTGACATGGACAACCCAATTCAGCTCGAAACACTCGTGTTCCCTGAGCCGGTTATCCACGTTGCTGTTGAACCTAAGACCAAGGCTGACCAAGAAAAGCTTGGTAAGGCTCTGTACTCACTTTCAGAAGAAGACCCAACGTTCCGTGTTCGCACCGACGAAGAAACTGGTCAGACAGTTATCTCGGGAATGGGTGAGCTCCACTTGGAAGTTCTTGTTGACCGAATGCTTCGTGAATTCGCAGTGGATGCCAATGTTGGTAAGCCACAGGTTGCGTACCGTGAAACAATTCGCAAGACCGTTACCAAGGTTGAAGAGAAGTACGTTCGCCAGACCGGTGGTAAGGGTCAGTATGGTCACGTTGTTATCACTATGGAACCAACTGGTCCTGGTGGCGGCTACGAATTCGTTGATGAAATTTCCGGTGGTGTTATTCCGAAGGAATACATTGGACCGGTTAACCAGGGAATCACTGAAGCACTAACTTCAGGTGTTCTTGCGGGCTACCCAGTTGTAGACGTTCGCGTACGTCTTACTTTTGGTAGCTACCACGACGTTGACTCTTCGGAAATGGCATTCAAAATCGCGGGTTCAATCGCGGTGAAGAAGGCCGCCCGCTTGGCTAGTCCAGTGCTCCTAGAGCCTGTTATGGCCGTAGAAGTGGTAACTCCAGAGGACTACATGGGTGACGTTATTGGAGACCTCTCCAGTCGCCGAGGCCGTGTAGAAGGCATGGAACAAAAGGGCAATAGCCAAGCAATCAGGGCACTTGTGCCACTAGCTGATATGTTCGGCTACGCTACTGACCTGCGTTCTCGCACCCAAGGGCGCGCGACGTACACCATGCAGTTCCATTCATACGCAGAAGTGCCCGAGTCGATCGCCAAGGAGATCGTCGCCAAGGCTACAGGCGCGTAAGTAATTCCGGGAAACCGGAGAAATGGTCCAAACCGTAGTCGGGGAGGACCGAAACCAACCCGACTGATTCGCGGGAATCAGTCACTAGAGAGAAAGTTAGTCCCCGACAATGGCAAAGCAAAAGTTCGAGCGCAATAAGCCTCACGTAAATATTGGAACAATGGGTCACATTGACCACGGTAAGACCACTCTTACTGCGGCAATCACCAAGGTTCTTTCAGACCGCGTACCAGGTTCAGCCTTTACGCCTTTCGACCAGATCGACAAGGCCCCTGAAGAGAAGGCCCGTGGTATCACTATTTCTATTGCTCACGTTGAGTACGAGACGGAAAAGCGTCACTACGCACACGTTGACATGCCAGGCCACGCTGACTATGTGAAGAACATGATCACTGGTGCTGCACAGGTCGACGGAGCAATCCTTGTAGTTTCAGCAACAGATGGTCCTATGCCACAGACTCGCGAGCACGTGTTGCTTGCTCGTCAGGTTGGTGTTCCATTCATCGTTGTTGCACTTAACAAGTCAGACGTTGTAGAAGACGAAGAGCTCCTAGAGCTCGTTGAGATGGAAGTTCGTGAACTTCTTTCTAGCTACGACTTCCCAGGCGACGACACACCAATCGTTCGTGTTTCAGCGCTTAAGGCACTTGAAGGCGACACTGCATGGGGTGACAAGATCATGGAACTCATGGCTGCAGTCGACGACTACATCCCAGAGCCACAGCGCGCTACTGACAAGCCATTCCTTATGTCGATTGAAGACGTTATGTCAATCACTGGACGTGGAACTGTTGTAACCGGAAAGGTTGAGCAGGGAATCGTTAAGGTTGGAGACGAAGTAGAAATCGTTGGACTTCGTGACACCACTAAGACAACTGTTACTGGAATCGAAATGTTCCGTAAGCTTCTCGACGAAGGCCAGGCTGGAGACAACCTTGGTGCACTTCTTCGTGGAACTAAGAAGGAAGAAGTTGAGCGCGGGCAGGTTCTTTGCAAGCCAGGTTCAATTACTCCTCACACAGTGTTCGAAGCATCTGTGTATGTTCTTACCAAGGAAGAAGGAGGACGCCACAAGCCGTTCTTCGCTAACTACCGTCCACAGTTCTACTTCCGTACAACTGACGTAACCGGTACCGTTGAGCTTCCTGCAGGCACAGAAATGGTTATGCCTGGAGACAACACTGAAATGACCGTAACTTTGGGTAAGCCAATCGCGATGGAAGAGGGTCTTACCTTCTCAATCCGCGAAGGTGGCCGTACCGTTGGTTCTGGTCGTGTCGTAAAGATCCTGAAGTAGTCCGGTCATGGCCGAACCACGTCAAATGATCAGAATTCGGCTTAAGGCCTTCGACCACGGTGTCCTAGACCAGTCCACTGCGAAAATCGTGCAAACGGTTGAGCGTACGAACGCACGTGTGCAGGGCCCAGTGCCACTGCCCACCGAAAAGCACCGTTACACGGTGGTTCGTGGACCTCACAAGCACAAAGACTCACGTGAACACTTCGAAATGCGTGTTCACAAGCGTCTTTTGGACATTGTTGACCAGACCCCTAAGACGGTAGATGCGCTTCAGCGCCTTGACCTTCCAGCGGGTGTGGACATCGAAATCAAGATCCGCACAAACTAAGTACTTTTCGAGAGACCCCGCCGGCGCCTTTGCGCTGGCGGGGTCTTTTGATGTATTGTAAGTATCCCTGTCATTCGTGGTGGGGAGCAGAATTTCGGTTCTGCTGCACAACAGAAGTGTTTGATCGCCTCAGCAATGAGGGACGTCAAACCAAACAAGTCGAGCGCTCCGTTCGGGTTTTATGGCCCGGCGGAGCGTCTGTGTGTCGGGTGACCGACGTACAGATATTAGAAAGAGGGAATTACCGTGACGGCCAAAGCGATCGTCGGCGAGAAGGTGGGCATGACCCAGGTTTGGGATGACCAAAACCGGGCCATACCAGTGACAGTTGTTCGTGTCAGCCCAGCTCGAGTCGTCCAAGTAAAGACTCCCGAGAAGGAGGGCTACTCAGCCCTTCAAGTGACGTGGGGAACCCGTCGCGCATCAACAGTAACGAAGCCTGAACAAGGTCACTTCGAAAAAGCTGGTGTTGCTCCAGGTAAGAAGCTCGTTGAGCTTCGCCTCGACGACGTCTCTGGTTACGAAGTGGGTCAAGAGATTCTTGTTGACACCTTTGAAAAGGGCGAAATGATTGACGCCACTGCAGTGAGCAAGGGTAAGGGTTTTGCCGGTGGAATGAAGCGACACAACTTCGGTGGTCAGGGTGCATCGCACGGTAACCACAAGCACCACCGTGCTCCTGGTTCAATCGGTGCATGTTCAACACCAGGTCGTGTGTTTAAGGGTCAGAAGATGGCCGGACGCATGGGTGGCGGACAAGTTACAACTACCAACCTCGAAGTAATTGGTGTTGACGTTGAGCGCAGCCTCGTTCTCGTGAAGGGTGCAGTTCCTGGCCCACGCGGTGGCGTTGTTGTACTTCGTACATCAGTGAAGAACCCTATGAAGGCTGGAGGCAAGCGATGAGCGATGTCTTTACACTCCGTGGTCCTGTAAAGAAGGATCGTCCAGAGCCGGCGAAGCGTTCAGTAGAACGTAAGTCAATCGATGGAAAAGCACTCGGCAAGGTTGCCCTAGAGCCAACGATGTTCGGTATTGAACCAAACATGGCTGTACTGCACCAAGTCATCAAGGCTCAGCTCGCTGCAAAGCGCGCTGGAACACAGTCAACAAAGACTCGTAAAGAAGTTCGTGGTGGTGGAAAGAAGCCATTCAACCAAAAGGGAACTGGTGGAGCACGTCAGGGAACAATCCGTGCACCTCACTACCCAGGTGGTGGAATTGCACTCGGCCCTAAGCCTCGTAAGTACGACCAAAAGACTCCTAAGAAGATGATCCGTTTGGCTCTCTACTCAGCTCTTTCAGACCGTGCACAACTCGAACGCGTTGCTCTTATTGACAACTTCGAAAAGTGGGCACTTCCTAAGACTAAGGATGCTGTTTCAGCTCTTAGCGCTCTAGGACTTGAAGGCAAGGTCTTGGTTGTTCTAAGTCGCGATGACGCAGTGGCATTCCACTCGTTTAAGAACTTGCCACACATCAAGACTGTTGATGCAGGCGAACTTAACGCGTACGACATTCTCGAAAACGACTGGATCCTCTTTACGGACTCCACTCTTCCAGTTGCTAAGGAGACCAACTAATGCGCGATGCAATGAGCGTTCTCATCCGTCCTGTTGTGTCTGAAAAGACATACGCATTGATGGAAAACCACACGTACGTTTTCATCGTGGACCCTAAGGCCACGAAGGTAGACGTTCGCAATGCCGTTGAACAAGCTTTCAATGTGAAGGTCACCAACGTCAACACACTCAACCGCAAGGGTAAGACAACTAAGAATCGTCGTACCGGTGTTACTGGATCACGTCCAGCAACTAAGCGGGCCATTGTCACCCTTAAACAGGGCGACTCGATCAACCTCTTTGAGAACTAAGGACAGCTATGGCCCTTCGTAACCGCAAACCAACCAGCCCGGGACGTCGCTTCCAGTCGGTTTCAGACTTTGCTGAAATCACTAAGTCGACTCCTGAAAAGTCACTACTTGCTCCTAAGCCGAAGTCTGGTGGACGTAACAACTACGGTCGCAAGACCTCACGTCACCGTGGTGGTGGACACAAGCAGCAGTACCGCATCATTGACTTCAAGCGCAACAAGGATGCAATTCCTGCAAACGTTGCCGCAATTGAATACGACCCGAACCGCACATGCCGTATTGCACTACTGCACTACGCAGACGGTGAAAAGCGTTACATCCTCGCTCCTAACGGACTCAAGGTTGGCGACGTTGTGGAGTCTGGTCCAAAGGCCGACATCCGCACTGGAAACGCACTTCCAATGCGCTTCATCCCAACTGGTTCAACTGTTCACAACGTCGAGCTTCGTCCCGGCGGTGGTGGAAAGATGGGCCGCAGTGCTGGCATGAGCGTTCAGCTTGTTGCGAAGGACGGTGGCTTCGCCACTCTTCGTCTTCCATCAACTGAAATGCGCCGTGTGCCAATTGACTGCCGCGCAACACTCGGCATCATTGGAAACTCTGAGCACGAACTCATCAAGATTGGTAAGGCCGGTCGCAACCGTTGGAAGGGTATTCGCCCTCAGACACGTGGTGTTGCGATGAACCCGGTAGACCACCCACTTGGTGGTGGTGAAGGAAAGACTTCCGGAGGACGTCACCCAGTGTCGCCTTGGGGTCAGCCAGAAGGTCGTACGCGTCTTCCGAAGCAGTCGGATGCGCTAATTATTCGTCGTCGCCGTGGACGCGGCGCGCGTAGGTAGGTAAATACATGTCACGTAGTCTCAAAAAAGGTCCTTTCATCGACGCACACCTTCTTAAGAAGGTTGAAGTGATGACCGCCGCTAACGAGAAGAAGGTCATCAAGACTTGGAGTCGTCGTTCAACGATCATTCCAATGATGGTTGGCCACACCTTCGCCGTTCACGACGGACGACGTCACGTTCCAGTGTTCGTAAACGAATCAATGGTTGGACACAAGCTTGGCGAGTTCTCACCAACTCGTACATTCAAGTTCCACGCCGGCCAGGAAAAGACAGGTAAGCGCTAATGACCGGTCCAAAGCTAAACGAACGTCCAGGAACCCGCGCTTCACTTAAGGGTTACCAAATGTCTGCGAGCAAGGCTCGTGTTGTTCTTAACCTCATCCGTGGTGAAGACGTCAACACTGCTCGCGAAATTCTCGCCGGTACTACTCGTGAAGCTGCTGACGTAATTGGCAAGGTGCTTGCATCTGCTGTTGCTAACGCAGTGAACAACGACGCAATGAACGCTGACGAACTTTTCGTATCAGCCGCATACGCCGACGAAGGCATCACCATGAAGCGCTTCACCCCACGTGCTCGTGGACGCGCCGGTGCCATTCGCAAGCGTGCCTGCCACATCACCGTCATTGTTTCGAAGATGGACGATGACCGCCTAGAAATTCTCTCCAACGCCCGCAGCGCTAAGGCGCAGAGTTCACGCACCCAGCGTGTCGCGTCGTCACGTCGCCGTGCCGACCAGACCGCTTCGGTGAACAAGCGTGAAGCTGCCGCTGAGGCCGCTGCTCTCGAGGCCGAGGCCAATGAGGCCGTTGTAGAGGATCAGATCGTGACCGAGGTTGTCGCCCCGGAGACCGAGGTAGTCGCTACGGAAGTTGCCACCGAAGAGGTGTCTGCGGAAGTTGCTACCGAAGAGGTTGCAGAGGCTGCAGCTGAAGAGAAGAACGAGGAGACCAAATAATGGGTCAGAAGGTAAACCCCTACGGTTTCCGTCTCGGAATTACGACTGACTGGAAGTCGCGCTGGTTCAAAGAGCGCGGCTACAAAGAGCTCGTAATCGAAGACTGGAAGATCCGCG
>CAIKVF010000252.1 GCA_903830745.1 uncultured Actinomycetes bacterium
CGAATTGATGGTGCGGCTAACTACAAATTGCATTTTGAGCCAGGAGGCACACCTCCTGCAGACGCGTTCTGGTCTGTAACGGCGTATGACGGCGATGGGTTTTTAGTTGAAAATGAACTCAATCGCTACTGCATTGGAAGTAGCGATCAACTTGAATACAACAATGATGGTTCACTTGACATTTACCTAGGGCCAACGCTTCCAAGTGAGAGTCCACTCTCGAACTGGTTGCCAACGTGCGCTGGTGGAAGCGATCCTTCACTGCGCCTCTATGACCCACGCCCTGAGGCGTACGACGGCACGTGGGAGCCACCTGTAGCTCAGCGTATTTGAGCAGTCTCAGTTCCTCTGAGTGAGTTAAAGATAATTATCTGATCAGCGTCTTTCACATCTTGAGGTAAGAGGATTCGCTCTTCGAGCACTCCTTGAGCGAGCAATGAAGCACGCTCGATCCCAGGCAGGCACCCTGAACTGAGTGGTGGGGTGAACCAATTGCCATGTAGCTGAATCGCAAAATTTGCAATGGTCGTTTCCGTACATTCCCCACGTTCATTGATGAGAATCACGTCATCAACATTTTCTTGTCGTCTGCATTCGTAGATAGCTCGGTTGGTTGTTTTGTGAAACAGTCGCAGGTCGCTGCTATCAACAGGATTGTTAGAGAAAGCGAGTGTAACGAGGTCTCGCTTACTTGGCGCAGGCGCGGTTTCAATACCTACTGAGCCACTCATTGACAAGGTGAGTCGCACTCGGGCACCAAATGTCAATTCTTTGAGCCCACTCATAACTTGTTCATTGATGTCCGCTGGTACACGGTGACCTAATTGAGCAGCTGAACTTTTGAGGCGTGAAAGATGATCTTCAATGTGACTGTTTGCTTCGCCCGGTACGAAGCGGAAAGTCTCGAGTAGATCAGCGGGAGCACTCATTGTGAGAACTCCAGATTTCAGAATCATCTCGTTATATTCCGCCTGAGGTGTTGAATCACTAACCACGCCACCACCACTGCCGTAACGCGCGTCACCGTTGGGCAGAACTTCTGCGGTGCGAATTCCTACGCTGAACGTGGCGCTAATTGCGCCACTGGCGGGCGCTACAAGTCCAATGGCGCCACAATAAACGCCACGTGGCTGGTCTTCTAGTTCTCCAATTATTCGAAGCGAGCTCGATTTAGGCGCGCCTGTTACTGAGCCACAGGGGAAAAGTGCATCAAAGATTGAATCAAGACTCACATCATCTCTCGTGGTGCACGAAATTTCTGACACCATCTGCCACACAGTGGGGTACCCCTCAATGACACACAGCTCGTTAACTGAAACTGTTCCCGTTTTAGCAACTCGACCTAGATCGTTACGAAGAAGATCCACAATCATGATGTTTTCGGCTTGGTCTTTTGTGCTCTGGTGAAGCGACAGCGCGAGCGCTTGGTCTTCTGATTCAAAACGCCCTCGGCGAATGGTGCCCTTCATAGGACGTGTGCGCAGATGATCATTTCGCCACTCGAAGAAGAGCTCAGGCGAGCCGCTAACGATTGACACATCTTCGAACTCCAGCAATGCTCCGTAGCTAGGTTGCTGTGCACTGAGAAGTTGACTGTAGAGTTCGCTCGGCTGTACCGCACTCGATTGGTGCATGGAAGTCAGATTGACTTGATACACGTCACCGTTTGCGATTGAATCAAGAATCGATTGAACTTTTTCTTGATACGAATGTTCACTTGTTTGACATTCCCAAGGTTTTTGATCTAAAGCCGACACCGGACTTTCAGACCAAGAATACGTTTCACAATTTTCAAAGAGTGCGAATTGTGCGAACACAGAACCATGTTTGACTGGCGTGAAATGTGCGCCATCACTGAATGCATCGGCGGCCTCAAAGCTCACGTAGCCCGCGCAGAAGAGGCCATTTCTGCTGGCTTCTTCAACTTCTTCAAGAACGCCATGCACTTCATTGAGTTGCGTTGCAATAAGTGTTCTAACTGGATTGCTTAACTGGCGAGTCAGTCGCTGGCGAGCATCATCGAATCGAGCGCGCGGGTGGTTAGAAGTAGTCATGAGAGAAGGTGATTTTTAGTTACCTTAGCCCCAGGATTCAAAAGGCATTTTTTGGGTTTCTAGTCACTTTTGAGCTGTGGATAACGTGAGGTTTACTAGTTGATTACGTTGCCAATGTGAAAAACATCGGTGGATAAGCGACTTTGTGTTGGGCATAACTTCCTGATATCCCCTTCACCCCTCACATTCATCCAATAGCTCTGGCAGAGTGCAATCAGTAGTTCACGTAGTACCAGTCTTAGTCGGACTGATCCGCAAGGAGAGGAAAGATTGAGAAGGTGAGGGACCTCGCAAGAGGGACAGAGCCTTCGAGGCACAAAATGGAGTTCGGTCCATGAGTGCAAAGACAAATGACGTGAAATGCACGCCATTGATGTAGGCCTGTCCGACACGGGATACGTTGATGTGCCTTCGGGAAACCCGAGGGGCTGGCGAGTTCGCTCACTGGTCACTCGGGTTTTTCGGCTTTTTAAGCGCGAAATTAACTAAACGCGAATTCGGGACGCTGTCCCGCAGCAATTTCTTCACGAACTAGCAGCTGCGCCAGTGGAAGATCATCAGCGTGGGTGACGCCAATGCAACGAGATGATGTTGGTAGAACATCAAAGCGAAGTGGTGTTCGGTGCAAGATTCCGCCGACGAACGTTGAGAGCTGAATTTCTGGCTCCGCTGCAAAGTCGTGTTTTGAAACCGCTTCAGCCATCAGGTCCCACATCTGTGGTCGAAAGCCCCAGAGGTTCATTGAAACCGTCGATTGTGGGTGAAGAACGCGTGGCTCAGTGTTGTCGTCGGCAATGAATCCGTCGAGTGTCGCCTGCACGTTTCTACGTTCGTGAATGTCGGTGAGGTGCCCATTAACTACGTTGCACGTTCCTCGAGATACTGGAAGGTCTCCAACGAGTGCACGGTCGAGTTGAAAACCAACGAGACAGTTGTTAGTTGACTCTTGAAGATGCTTTCCGAGTGTTGCGAATGATTCACGACCATACACGTCATCAGCATTTGAAACACCAAAAGGCTTCGTAACGTCAATTACTGATCGTGCGCTGAGTACTGCGTCAACGGTGCCACGGATTTCTTTTTGAATGACGAATGAAATCTTGTGTCCCTTGGGCCAGAACTTTGCGACGTGGTCCATGATTGAAGGACCAGTTTCTGCGTTCACAACAAAGACAATGTCGTCGAATCCTGCGGCGAAGGCGTCTGAGCCAATGAGGTCAATAACGGCTTCACCGTGCATGCCAATAGGGGCAAGTTGTTTGGTGCCGCCGTAGCGGCGGGCCCTGCCCGCAGCCAAAATAACGAGAGCTGGACTATTCATTACGCCCACTTCATAACTGCTGAGGCCCAGGTCATACCAGCACCAAAGCCAGTCATGAGTGCGTATTCGCCAGACTTCACACGACCATTCTTAAGGGCGTCGTAGTAGGCGAGTGGGATTGATGCACTTGATGTATTGCCGTAGCGATCAAGAGTGATTACTGCGCGCTCCATGTCAATGCCGAGGCGCTGGCAAACAGCTTGGATAATGCGGATGTTTGCTTGATGGGGAACTACGAGGCTGATCTGATCTGCAGTTACTCCGGCGAGTGCCATTGCTTTTTCAGCAGAGTCAACAACTACGCGCACGGCACGGCGAAATACTTCTGGTCCGTCCATGTAAAAGAATCCCTCGTGAGGAGCAGTGAGAATGTCTGCAGATGCGCCGTCGGAGCCAAGTACGAAAGAGAGAATTTCATTTACATTTTCGTCGTACTCAAGTACTGCAGCGCCACCACCGTCTCCGAGAAGAACAGCAGTATTGCGGTCGCTCCAGTCCACCCAGCCAGACAGGTGTTCTGAGCCAATTAGAAGGATTCGCTTGGCACCAGTTTCGAGAAGTCCTTGAGCTGTGCGAACACCGTACATGAAGCCACTGCACGCGGCATTGAGGTCCATGGCCATGCAGTTCATTCCAAGGTCGTTGGCAATCATTGGCGCGGTGGCTGGGGCCATGCGCTCTGGGGTGGTGGTAGCGAGAATCAGTACGTCGATGTCGCTGGGGCTAACGCCAGCGTTCTTCATGGCTTCAGTCGCCGCCAGGACACCGAGTTCACGAGTTGAGCTACCTATGCGGCGCTCACGAATTCCAGTGCGCTCAGCAATCCATTCGTCAGACGTATCGAGAGTCTTAGAAAGGTCGTCATTTGTAACTATGTTTTCTGGGAGACCAATGCCCCAGCCAGTAAATCGAACACCCATTAGAGACCTCTTTCCTAGATAAAAGTCTAGGCCTCTGGCTGTGAAGAATTGGGAGCCTTCAAAACCTGCAATGTCAGGCGCGCAATGGCAATTTTGCGGTCTCGTTCGTCAGTGAGATCAATGTTCCAAACGTGGACGCTGCGTCCGGTGCGAATTGGCGTCGCTGTGGCGGTGAGTGTTCCCTTAGTCATAGAGCGAAGGTGTGAAATGTTGAGCTCAGTTCCAACAACAATGAACTCAGGGCCAACAGTTGTCGCTCCACCAATTGATCCGGCGCTTTCGGCCATGAGTGCAGAAACGCCACCATGAAGAATCCCGTAGGGCTGGTGAACACGTGGGCCCACTTGCACCTGGCAGACAACTTTTTCGGGGGTGGCAAGGATAATTTCAATCCCCAATTGGTCGTGCACGTTCATTAGCTGGGGGATGTGATCTGTCATTTACACAGTCTAGAAGTTGGCCTGTAGCCTCGTTAAATGACCAAACGCGTAGATCTCAGAAGCGATACCGTCACCCAGCCCACACAGGCCATGCGTGACGCAATGGCAAGTGCGGTTGTTGGTGACGACGGCTCGGGTGAAGACCCCACCATTAACGAACTTGAAGCACGCTACGCAAAGATTGTCGGAAAAGAAGCTGCAGTTTTTGTCCCTTCTGGCGTGATGGCGAATCAAATTGCGATTCGTGTCAACACGAGACCCGGAGACGTAATCATCGCTGGACGTGATCAGCACGTAGTGAGCTTCGAGCTTGGTGCGGCGGCACGAAACTCCGGCGTGCAGTTTGCACTTGTTGACGACGTAACAGGTCAACTGAACGTAGACGACGTACTTTCAATCATCGACGCTGAAGCTGATCATCAACCTCACATTGCAATGGTGTCGGTTGAGAACACGCACATGCCATCTGGTGGAACACCGTGGAATGTTCGAGACCTTGTTGCCCTGAAATCAGCAATTGGAAACCTGCCACTTCACCTCGACGGTGCACGACTCTTTAACGCAGTGGTGGCGACAGGAACATCGGCGAAAGAATTTGCAGCACCAGCCAACACAGTTATGACCTGCATGTCCAAAGGTCTCTGCGCACCAGTTGGTTCACTGCTCGCAGGAAGTGCCACTGACATGGAGACTGCACGCATTGAGCGAAAGAGACTCGGTGGCGCAATGCGCCAAGCTGGAATCTTGGCCGCGGCGGGACTCGTGGCTCTTGACACAATGATTGATCGCCTCAGCGATGACCACGCGCGCGCAAAGCAACTCGCAACACTTTTTGCGCAGGCTTTTCCTGAAGCGAATTACGACCCAGCAACGTGTCAGACCAACATTGTTTCGTTTAACCACCCGCAGGCTCGACAAATTATTGGTGAATTAGAGCAGCTCGGAGTTGTGGGTGGCACAATTGGCCCGCGTCGCGTCCGTTTTGTTACGCACGCTGGCGTAAGTGACGATGACGTTACATTCGTTGCTGAAGTGCTGAAGAATTTCAAGCCTTCGTAGCGAATTCCTTGTTGTACAAGGGTTCACGACAAGTTCATCTTGTCGCACTGGTGCTCATCAGGATAAACGGGTAGCCTTGGAGGGTCTCTAAAGGCCTTTCTATGACTGAAATTCTCCACCTCTCAACGTTTCTGCGCCGAGCTATCTATGACTCGAACGGCGACCGAATCGGACGCGTCCAAGACCTGGTCGCGCGACTCGGCAACGACGCACACCCACCAATCGTTGGTGCAGTAATTCGTATTGAAGGTCGTGACCTTTTTGTTCCGATCAAAAAAATTGGTGGACTTCGCGAAGGCAAAATGACCTTCGAAGGAAAGCGTCTCGACCTACGCAGGTTTGAGCGCCGCCCCGGTGAATTACTTCTCGCTGAAGACCTTCTTTCTCGTCACCTTATTAACTTGGTACGCGGTCGACTCATCATTGCGAACGAAATTGAAATTGCTGAAATGGAAGGCAAGTGGGAAGTAGTCGGTGTTGACCCAGGACGCCGCCCATTCTTTCGACGCATTCTTGGCACCAATCTCGGTCAGAGAATTGATGCAGACGCCATTGTTGACTTTGCATCCATTGAGCCATTCGTAGGTCACGTTCCTTCTGCTCGACTTCGCATTCCGTACCGCAAGCTCGCAAAACTCCACCCCGCACAAATTGCTGACCTTGTTGAACAAGCAAGTCACGAAGAGGGTGAAGAGATTATTGAAGCAGTTGGACTCGACCGTGAACTCGAAGC
>CAIKVF010000253.1 GCA_903830745.1 uncultured Actinomycetes bacterium
AAGGCTGCTCTTAATGACATTCTTCGTGACCATGGTGTTGCAACGTGAGTCGATTAGACGACACCCTTGCTCTCGTGGCAATTGCGTCTGTCAGTCGCAGTGAAGCCGCACTGGCAACACACATTGAGAAGTTGCTTGTCACAAACACAGGTCTCGAAGTAACGCGAATTGGCGACAATGTCATTGCTCGAACTACTGGGTCACTGCCTGAGCGGGTGCTGATTGCGGGTCACATTGATACTGTGCCTGGAGAGGCGAGTGAGGCAAAGATCGTTGGCGACGTACTGCACGGTGTTGGCTCATGCGACATGAAGGGCTCGGTTGCAGTGATGCTGGAGCTTGCGATGTCAAGCAAGCCAAGGTCAACTGAAATCACATGGGTCTTCTATGCAAAAGAAGAGATTGCCCGAAGTGAGTCAGGACTTCATGAAGTTCTTGCTGCTAATCCTCAACTATTACAGGCTGACGTGGCAATTCTCGGCGAGCCATCTGACGGTGGCGTTGAAGCTGGTTGTCAGGGGAGTCTTCGTATCGAGATTCAATTAAAGGGTGCTCGAGCTCACACTGCTCGACCTTTTACTGGTCGCAATGCTGTTCACCGCGCGGGAGAAGTTATTTCGAAGATTGCTGCCTATACGCCTCGTGAGGTAACAATCGATGGCGCAACATACGTAGAACAGATGCAGGTAGTTGCAGTGAATGGTGGTATTTCGCCAAACGTCGTTCCTGACACCGCGTCACTCACCGTGAATCACAGGTTCGCTCCAGACAGGAATGCTGACGAAGCGCTTACAGCTATTAAGCAACTCCTTGGATCTTCTATTGAAGAAGGAGACGCCATTCAGATTATTGACGCTGCTCCTAGCGCTGCGCCTTCGTTAACAAATTCGCGTCTCAAATCCTTGGTTTCACTAACAGGCGTTCCAGTTAGAGGAAAGCTTGGATGGACTGATGTTGCAACGTTCGCAGAACTAGGAATTCCGGCAACCAATTTCGGAGCAGGTGACCCGCTGCTGGCACATCGAAGCGATGAATTCGTGACGCTAAACGAGATCGATGAATACGCTCGCGTTTTAGATCAGTGGCTTAGTAATTAGTAATTACGAAGTACTGAAATAACTCGACCAAAAATCGCAACATCCTTTGAGTCAAATTCCATTGGCTCCATGGTGCTGTTTTCTGGCTTAAGAACCGTGCGAGCTCCTTGTGGGAAGTAGCGCTTCACCGTTGCTTCGTCTCCTGGAATTCCTGCAACAACAATTTCACCCTTGTTGGCCGAGACTTGACGCTGCACAACAATGAAGTCACCAGGAAGAATTCCTGCATCGATCATTGATTCTCCGCGAACTTGCAATACGAAGCTGTCACCACGACCAGCAAACTGTTCAGGAATCGACATGAGTTCGTGTGTATTTTCTGCAGCGAGTACTCCGGTTCCAGCCGCTACGTCACCTACAAAGGGGATGTGTCGGATGTGCTGGTCGGGCATTGGGTTCTCAGCATCGAGTCGAACAATCAATGTTCGCGGCTGCTGGGGATTACTGGCGAGGAATCCGCCCTCTTTAAGTACATTGATGTGGGTGTGAACCGTGGCGGGGGCCAAGCTCACGTGGGTACCGATTTCACGAATCGTGGGCGGGAAATTACGCTCACGCTGACATGTTGCGATGAATTCGAGTATTTGTCTACGAACTGGGGTTAATACTTCAGCCATGGGTCCTCCTAGGACGAACAGTTGTTCGTAGATTATCGCAGATTGAGCAAGAAATCAAACACCTGTTCGCATGACTAAATACCCTTGCTTTTAAGTACTTTTATGATTTTTCTTGTGAACTCCCTGTGATGTACGATTCTTCATGACCAAATTGGTCAATTAAATCCATGTCGGTGTGTTCTGAGTGTCACGAATGTGACCATTCGGTAATGCAGGCAGGAACTAAATGAAAGTTAGGAGAACGATCTTGAAGAATCGTTTGAATAAGACAGTTGCTGCATTGGCAACTGGCGCACTTTTGCTTGTTGCAGTGCCGGTTACCGGTCTTGCTACAGCTGGTGCAGCCGCAAAGCCAGTGTATGTAATCGGATATGAAGGTCCACTTTCTGGATCGTACAGCCAGTACGGTCTTAACGAAATTGGTGGAACACGACTTGCAATCAACAATGCAAATGCATCTGGAAAGTTGCCATTTACACTCAAGATTGCATCATTTGACGATCAGGGTTCTGGAACTCTTTCACCAGCTCAAGCTCAGGCTGCAATTGCAACCAAGAGTCTTGTAGCTGTTGTTGGTCCTGCATTCTCTGGAGCAACAAAAAATGCAATGCCTTACTACTCGGCAGCTGGCGTTCCTGTAGTTAGTCCTTCAGCAACTGCTGCTGGTCTTACAACTGGACTCCAGAACAACGATTTTATGCGCGTTCTCTTTGGAGATAGCGTTCAGGGTGCTGCTGATGCGAA
>CAIKVF010000254.1 GCA_903830745.1 uncultured Actinomycetes bacterium
CTAGGGCGCTCATCGCGGTCACGGTACGGCTTCTTCGGACCATCAGTAGATGAATTTCTGCGAGCTGAATCGCCTTTTCGATTCGGGACTGGGCGTCCAGTTCCACCACCACGACCGCCAGCAGCAGGTCGTCCAGCGCCAGAGGCGCGACGGGGTGTGGGTTTGGAAGAAGGCATTCATCAATACTACTAGCGATTGATAAGGATAAGAAAAATACTTCTAGTTCTGCTCAGAAGAGCCGTGTCATTGCTTCTTTGAACGAGTCCAGTAACCAACTGGGAGTAGTTCGATGTGGAATTTGTCACGGAACGCACCCCACAGACCACGTGGTTGCCAAATCGCTATCGTCACCGCTAGTGAACCAAAAATAATGAGATACCAAGCTCCATACGACTGGAGAGATTGCTGTAGGGCAAAGAAAATTACACATCCAATAATTGGACCTTCAACTGTTCCAAGTCCACCAATCATTGAAACAAACAACATCTCTGCTGCCCACTGAATGTTGAACTCATTGCTCACCTGCACGTACGGCTGTGCAATTGCTAGAACCGCGCCAGCGGCTCCACAGCCTGCGGCGGCAATAATGAACACTGTTCGACGCGCACTCGTAACCTTGACTCCAGAACTGCGTGCTGAGATTTCATTGTCTCGCACTGATGAGAGCACTAAACCTAAACGACTCCTGAGAAGAAGATACGTCCCAGCAATCACAACGAGAGCCACGAACCAGCACGAGAGGTAGGCGAAGTTCGTAATTTGCGTTGGAGAGAAATTAGTGAATCCAGGGACTGGTCGTCCTGTGCCTCCACCAAAGAGTGCAATAGTTCCAATAATGATTCCGGCGGTGTCAGCAACTACCCACGTAGCAATTGAGAAGTATCCGCCTCTCAGACGGAACAGAAGATACGTCACTGGTATTGCAATAAGGGCACAAGTGAGCGCCGAGAATGGAATAGCAACGTAAGGACTCATCCCCTTCAGCGCAAAATACAACGTTGCGTAACCACCGAGGCCAACGAATGCTTGTTGGCCAATTGAGACCATCCCTGCGTACCCTGCCATCAAGTTCCACATTGTGGCCATTGAAACAAGAATGAAGAAGTTCATCAGTACCGTGACAAATGACGCAGGAAAAATCCATGGTGCACCAGTCAAGACGCCAATCATCGCACCGGCTACAACAAGCGTTATGCCAGGAGAATGTGTAGTTCGACGAATCGAAACTAGGTCACTACCAATTTCGCGTGGTGAGATGCTCATTAGAGTGACGACTTCTTTCCGAATAGGCCTTGTGGGCGAATAGCAAGAACGATTAAAAACAGTACATTTCCCCCGAGCAGTGTGTATTGCGGATTGATGTGCGATCCAATTTGTTGAGCAATACCGAGGGCAATTCCTCCAACGAGAGTTCCCCATAGTGACCCAATGCCACCAATGACCACTGCTTCGAATGCGAACAGAAGATTAATCCCACCAGAAGTTGGAGCAAACTGAGTTGTCATGCCGTACGCAATTCCCGCGAGTGCCACAGTGGCAAATGAAATCGCTGCTGCCACGCCAAAAATGTGACGGTAATTGGTCCCACTCAGTTGAGCCGCTTCTTGGTCGTCGGCCACGGCGCGAATTTGCCTGCCGGTTCCGGTCTTTGAAAGAAAGAGCTGCAAACTTGCTAACACCACTACAGCAATTGCGAGCACTACAAGTGACTGGTAGGAGATGTAAATAATTGAGGCTGGGTGCCAAGACTTATAGAGAATGGATCCAATAGAAATAGTTTGTGCATTAGCTGTGTAGAGCTGCAGAAGAGCATTTTCAATTACTACAGATAGTCCGAACGTTACGAGCAGCGTTGTAAACGGGTCACGGTCAATGCTCTTTTGAATGAGTGTGCGTTGTACTAGATAGCCAACGAGACCAAAAAGTGGAACAACCACAAGAAATGACCACAGCATAGGAATGTGAAAATGAGGTGTAAGCATTACCGCCACGTATCCAGCAACAACTGCCATGTCACCGTGAGCCAGGTTGATGACACGCATCACACCAAACATCAAAGACAGTCCACACGCAAACAACGCATAAAATCCACCAACGAGAATCCCTTGAATAATGAGGTTGAACCAAATCATTAGTGGTCCTTCGTTGAGTTGAGGTCGGCACCAAAATATGCGCGCTCAATAGCCTCGGAGGTGAGGTCGGCTGGAACACCAGAAAGCGATGTACGGCCCTCCAAGAGACAGTGCACACGACTTGCAACGCCTACTCCCTGAGCGACGTCTTGTTCCACAATCATGACGCTGAGACCTTCTTTTACAATTTCAGGAATCAGTGCGTAAATCTTTTCGATAACAATTGGAGCAAGCCCCAAAGAAAGTTCATCAATGAGCAACAATTCTGGATTTGTTAACAATGCCCTACCGAGTGCTATCGATTGCTGTTCTCCACCAGAAAATTGCCAGGCAAGCTGACGTCTGCGATCTGGCATCCAAGGGAACAACTCATAAATTCGATGTATGTTGAACGGCCCCTTATTTGACTTAAATTCTCCAACCTGGAGGTTTTCTTCCAGGGTCATAGAAGAAAATAGACGGCGACCTTCGGGGACTAATGAGACTCCGAATTTCACGCGCTTGTGTGGAGGCATCAAAGAAATTTCTTGTCCCTTAAAAGAAATTGATCCACTCGTCAATTTTTGCAGTCCAGCAATCGTGCGCATCAGCGTTGACTTTCCAGCACCATTTGCGCCGATCATTGCGAATACTTCACCGCGCTGCACACTAAAAGAAACGTCATCAACCGCGCAGAGTTGGCCATGGTGAACCGTGAGGTTATTTACCGCAAGAAAATCATTACTCATTGAACGCTTTCGCCTACAACTTTTCCGCCCAAGTACAGTTCTCGAACAGCAGCCGATGAAAGTACTTCTTGTGGGTCGCCATCAGCAACGATTTTACCTGCAGCCAGACAAATAAGCCTGTCGACAGTATTTAACAATGCGCGTACAACGTGCTCAATCCAGACAATGGCGATGCCGTCGGACTGAAGCTGGCGAATTATTGCGGTTAATTCATTAACCTCTAGGTCGGTGAGTCCACCCGCGATTTCATCCAGTAGCAAAACACGTGGTGATGTGGCGAGAGCTCGAGAAAGTTCGAGACGTTTACGATGAAGAAGAGTTAACGAACCCGCGGGCTGATTAGCAAACTCGCTAAGGCCAGTCCTCTCGAGTGAGTCATAAGCCAAGTCATATGAGTGCTGACTACGAAGACGTGCACCCTGCTGTGCTGCAACCAAAGCGTTCTCAAACACGGTCATGTGCTCAAAAGGGCGTGGAACTTGATATGTTCTACCAATACCCGCTCTAGCGCGTTGAGCAGAATTTAGCTTAAGAAGATCATTGCCTTCGAAATGAATGGTTCCAGCGTCAGGTCGAATGTCTCCTGAAATGATGCCAAAGAGCGATGTCTTTCCAGCTCCATTTGGACCAACAATGCCTATTGCTCGCGCCTCTTCTAACTGGAAGGTGATCTGTTCGCCAACTACTACTTGGCCAAACTTTTTAGATACACCTTCCAGTTGAAGCAGAGACACTAATTTTTCTTACTTATTCGTCGGTTCAAGTGTTCCGTTTTTAGGAACCATCGGGTTTAGCGTGTTGTCAACAACAACTGGTGAGTACTTGTAAGTACGTCCACCGATGAGGTTTTTTGAACCCTTCTTCCACTGAATACCAACTGGTGGAATAATTGCAATTCCAGGAGCTGGGCTCGCAAGAAGCGGGTTCGCAACCTTTGAGTTCATGTTGATTGGTCCAACCATCGACATTGGAAGGTTTACAGCCTGGATAGCTGCTCCCAGTGCTTGACGGTTGTGCGGGTTTGTAACCTTTTTGATTGCAGCTAGTGCAACTTCAAAGAGTGCGTAGCTAGAACCCATTGACTGCACCCACTGTGGGTTGCCCTTGGTGTTCTGGTAACCAATCGCAAAA
>CAIKVF010000255.1 GCA_903830745.1 uncultured Actinomycetes bacterium
AATGGTGGCGGTGGCGGTGGCGGTGTTTCACAAGTCTGGTCACGACCTACTTGGCAAAAAACTACTGGTGCCACTGCGTCACAGACAATGCGCATGGTCCCTGATCTGTCGGTAATGGCTGACCCGAATACTGGATTCATTCAGTACTTCACTGGATCTAACAGTGGAGTTGTTGTCTGTCACCGAAACTGTTCATCTGGTTGGAGCAGCATTGGTGGAACGTCTATTGGGTCTCCACTAATGAGTGCGCTCGTTGCCGTTGCGGCACAGGCTTGTGGCGTTTCGAGACTCGGATTCATAAATCCAACGCTGTATCAAATGAGTGCAGCGGGCATTGGATTCACTGATGTGACTACCGGAAGCAATGACCTCTTTAGTACCGGAAGTTACAGTGCTGGAACTGGCTACGACTTAGCGTCAGGGCTCGGAAGTCCAAATGGTGCAGCCTTCATAAACGGTCTCTGTCCACCAAAAGTAAGTGCGGCGAAGAGTTCATTAGTGGCCGCAACGTCGTCGGTGGTAGTTGGAACTGAAGCCAGCGTGACGTTGACACTCAAAGATGTGAACGGTAATCCAATAATTAATTACCCAGTTGCAGTAAGTGCGAAGGCATCTGATGGTGCTGTTGTTCTTAATGGAGACCCATCAACCGCAACCTCAAGTGGCAACGCTACTGACACGGTGACTACTGGCATTGATGGCACTATTTCTTTTGACGTTTCGAGCTCTGCCCCTGGAACTATTGCCGTGAGCGCAACAACAGCTGGTGTGGCGCTCGGTTCAACGACAATTGCAATGACTGCAGCAGCACCTGGAGTTCCTACAATTAGCAAATTAAAAGCACTCGTTGGAGGATTCTTGCTGTCAGTGACTCCACCTTCGTCAGGTTCGATAACTAGTTATCAGTATTCAATAAATGGTGGCAACACATGGGTTGGATTCACTTCAAAGGGAACCGTAAGTGTTTCTAAACTCGCAAAGTCCAAGCTCTACAGCATTATTGTTCGTGCAATTGGTGTCGGCGGAACGAGCAAAGCTTCAGCACCTAAATCAGTCGTAACACTTAAGTAGCGATGATTAGGTGCGCACGTTTTGAATACGCTGCGAAACTGTTTTCTTGGACCGGCCAACCTAGACTTATTCGTGATGGATGTCCGAAAACTACTGGGTAGACACCCCGTCGAAGGGTGCGAGTGAAGTTTCAACAGTTACGAAAAATGGCAAACGCCGTGGTCGCTGGAACCGTTCTAGCGGCACCGCTCTCTCTCGCAACTATCACTTCAAAGACCCCTGGCCAACAGCTCTACGAGTTCGTTAACACTGGGTCAGGGCCACTGCCCTGGAACGCCATTCCCTTCGGGCCAGCCATAAATAACACTCCGATGCTTGGCGGTCCCCACTCGATAAGCGCTAATGGTGCTTCAGCAATTTCGTTTAGAACAACATCGAATCAAATTGGTCTCTACGCACAAAATGCGAACGCCACAAATACTTGGGCCAATGTCTCAACACAGGTTTCAACGCAACTTGCCCAAAGTGACCCAATACCATTCTTCGATCCGAGCGGCGAAGTAGACATTCTTTACGTCGGTGCAAACAGTCACCTGATTCTCCTTGCGCACACCTACAACAAGGGACCACGTGGTGCGAACATCGCACTCGCAACCGCAGCGTATAAAGCAATTGATTTGACAGCGTTGACTGGTCAGACCGCCGCGAATGGACTACCAAGTATTCAACTGAATGGCCTAAATGGCTTCATTGTTTTTAGGTCATCAACAAATCACATGGACGTACTCAACTTGTCTTGGTCTCAGGCCAGCTCAACTCCCACGCTTAGTGCCCCACTCACCGACGTCACGCTCCTAAGTGGCACCTCAACAACAATTGTTGATCCAATTGCCTTAGCAACGTCCACGCCTTCTTTCGTAACACTCAATGCTGCAGGACAGCTTCAGCTCTTTAACGCTAGTGCTTCGACTTGGTCGGTTCAGAACGTAAGCACCCTCACCACGGCACCAGCCTTAAGTGGAACTCTCAGCACCATCTCCTCAGCGACCACGACATATGTAGGTGCACTTTCAACTTCAGGTGAAGTGCAACTCTTCAGTCAGCGCGCTCAGTCTTCGTCCAGCACCCCATCTACATGGAGTCTTTTAGACGTAACGACCAGTGCAACAAACTCTCCACCTATAACTGGTGCTCTGTACATGGGAATTATTGGGACACAACTAACTATTGCTGGAGAAGCGCAGAACTGGGGCGACTTATTTGTTTTCAACAACACTTTAGGAAGCTCAACATGGACTGCTACTGACGTTTCGGTTACAGCTGGAAGCTCAGCGCGCACTGTTGGTCCCGTCATTGCTGGAATCACAGTTGGTTCAGTACTCAATCTTTTTGCAGCCGGAATCGATTCGCCACCTCCCCAAGGTGTTGGACTCTACGCAATACCATCAAAAAACTACGCATCTGCGATCGGTAGCGGGTGGCCAATCTTGAGTGTTACAGGTGGACTAGGAACTATGCAGTCACCATGGGTAGGTTTCACCAGCGCAAAGAGTGTGGCTACCTCACCTGACTACATACTCGGTAAGTCAATTTATGATTCGCACAAACGAGTCACGTGGTTGACTTTCTGGACAGTGAGTGGACCAACCGGTTCAGAACCAGTGATCGCCTCCACGTATTACACCCATGGCTACGCCGCAGGCGCATGGGTCGCCACCCAAGTCGCTGCGTATCGTGGTCTAGGGCTTGGCCTAAAACCCGACTGGGTAATTTTTGATCCTGAAGGTTATCCAGACAACCACTCAGGTCTTGACGCACCTTCTGGAGCATCAACTTCGGTTATTGCTAAGTACGCGACATTTTGGACAGCAATGAACAAGGGGTGGGTCGATGGGTTGGCATCAATTGACCCAACGCTCAATCCCGGCGTCTACGCGTCAATGAGCGAATATCGCAATTACAACCTAAGCACGCTCAACTTGCCAGTCTTCGAAGCTGTTGCCTTTTCCATGGGAGCCACAAAACCACCAGTAAAAATTAATGGCTCGAGTGGTAGCAACGTACGTGGCTACATTGCCTTCAGTGCAGTTTGTACCCCGGCCACAGTTCTTCATTCTGAGATTGCTACATTCTCTACGCCACCGTGGGTTGCGCAGTTCAATACGTTGCAATTCAATGCTGGTGTGTACTGCCCACCGGCCTAGGCGTAGTGTAAAACCATGAGCGATAATGAAACTTCTTCAGAAAAACCACATGATCTATTGCAGCGTCTAAAGACGTACACGCAGCCACTCGTTGATTCAGTGGACTCAAAACTTCGCTCGCAAGTTGATGGAAGAGTTGACCAAAAAGTTGAGGAAATTCTGAAAGATCGACTCGCAGTACTTGAGCGTGCGGTCGCAGACCTGGCTAGGTCCGTTAAGGAAATCGAAGATCGACTTAAGTAGTACTTAGCGGTTTCGTCGTTCGCGGTCACGACGAAACGTGAAGCGAATTGTCAGTACGCACAGAACCACCAGCGCGACAATAAAAATTGAAAAGACGACTATAAACACAAGGCCACGCTAGGTCGTGTTACACCCCTACGCAAGAGTATGGCCATGACAATCTTGGCCCCCAACTCCCCACTCTCAGTAATTGAAGCGTTGCGCGGCGATAAGACAAAACGTCCAGTGAGCGATTTTTCAAGCGCCAGCGGCCTTAGAGCTCAATTAGAAGACGGCATTTACTCAATTATGGGTAAAGCAAGTCCAGTTTCTCCTTTAGTAGTTCGTTCATCTTCACTGCGCCAGAGCCACCCCGCAAGTGACATTCAGCAAGCTTCCTTGAGTTTGTTCAGAGGAATTTTAGTTACCCAAGTTCTTCGTTTGCTGAGTATTGGCATTGAAGTCTCTGACCCATTCAGCGAAGCCCTCAGTGCTTGGCGATGCGAAAAATCAGGAACTGAAATTGTTCGACTATTTAATCAATTAGATAAAGACCAAGTTGCCCGCCTCGAAGCTGATGTCAACGCTCACAGCAGCACTCTCAAGCGTTCGCTCGGCACAGTTAATGCAGCGTGGTCGCCTAGAAGTTGTGTTCGCTCTTCACAGCGCTTTGCTGGTGGTCACGTACTGCTCTTTGACGTTATTGATCTAATGGTGGGATCTACAGTTAGCGAGCTAGCGAGCGTTGCTTTATTTGACGTCACCACTTCTCCACTTGATGCTGGTGCAGAGCGAACAATGAGGTATCACGCACTACTGCAAACGCTCAAGACATCAGTTGTACCACTGAGGACTTCAATATTCTCAAGTGCGACTAGCGAACTCTGGACGAGTGATGTTGACTAT
>CAIKVF010000256.1 GCA_903830745.1 uncultured Actinomycetes bacterium
TGGTGAACCTGATGTACCGTGCGTATAAAAAGCATCGGCCGTCTCAGTTATTGGCCATCCACCCTTTTTGCCCTTGATGAGATCAACTTTAATTAAACCTTTTCCACCAATCTCAACACCGGTTCCAGAAATTTCACCATCACCCATTGATGCGTGCATGTCACCAATTGATAATTGACCACCCGACTGAAACACGGGAAGGTGAACTGTCGCGCCAATACCGTTTATACGGTCGTCCATGTTTCCGCCGTGGCGACCCGCAAAGAATGTTCCTACGTTTCCCGACTCTGGCGAAACTCCAATCACTCCGAACATTGGACGAACAGGAAATGACACGTTGTCATTCATGTGAATAATTCCATCGTGAACATGAAAGATTCGAGTTGTTGGAGTCTTTGCCTTGTGGCTAAGAGCCCCCCAACCAGGTAGAGCCATAGCTGCACCCTTTTCACCCGGAGCGATATCGATCAAAGTGACTGAAAGCGTGTCGCCTGGTTCAGCGCCCTTCACCGCAATTGGACCGGTTGCGCTATTGACGCGCTCGAAGTCGAGGGTGTCAATAGTGTCGCTCTCACTCTGCACTTGACCAGTGAAACAGTCCCACGTTTCAATTTCAATAACGGTACCAGGGTCAACTGTGACAACTGGTTCTTGGTTTGCGTCAAAGGCCCAAATGTGTTGTTCGCGGTCAATCTTTACGCTTGGTTCCATGATGTGTCCTCACTTAGGTTTCAACAAGAATTACACACAACGAGGTATGGCGCAACGACTAGCGACGCGTTGGAACTCCCACTGGCGTCGCATCACTTAATGCTTCACGAGCGTGGTAGCTAGAGCGCGTAAGTGGTGACGCTTGGACGTGGCTGAGGCCAAGAGCCATGCCGCGTCGTGCAAGTTCATCAAACTCCGCTGGTTCCCAGTAGCGAGAAACTGGCAAGTGCTTCTCCGTCGGGCGAAGATACTGACCTATGGTAGCAATTGAGACTCCAACTGCAGACAAGTCTGCGAGTGTCGCTTCTACTTCTTCTGGCGTCTCACCGAGTCCCACCATCAGACCGGACTTAGTTGTTAGTCCTGCAGCAACACTTCTTGCGAGCACCGTCATTGATCGCATGTACCCAGCGCTTGGTCGAACAGCACGCTGCAGTCGAGCAACTGTTTCAATGTTGTGGTTCATGACGTCAGGGCGAGAATCAATGATTAGTTGCAGCGCGTCCATGTCGCCCTTTAGGTCACTGATGAGCACTTCAACGTCTGTGCCCGGTGAACGTTCACGAATGGCACGTACCGTGTCTGCAATTGCTCCAGCACCACCGTCAGCAAGGTCGTCACGTGCGACACAGGTTATTACCGCGTGCTTTAGTTTCAGTCGAACGACCGCTTCAGCAACACGATCTGGCTCTGTTGGATCAAGTGCCACCGGCTTACGTGTGTCAATCAAACAGAAGCCACACGCACGGGTGCAGCGCTCACCATTAACCATGAACGTTGCGGTGCCGCTCTCCCAGCATTCAAAGATGTTCGGACA
>CAIKVF010000257.1 GCA_903830745.1 uncultured Actinomycetes bacterium
TGAGCAACTTGAAACTGGGTTCGATCATGTTCACGTCTCTGGGTACACATTTCTCGACCCCGCAACTTCACTCGTTGGAGAGCAACTTCTTGCGTACTGTGCGCAGAAGAACATCTCCACATCTGTTGATGTTTGTTCGGTGGCTCCATTAATGGCCATGGGGGTTGAAACCTTCCTGGGTGCAGTAAGAAATGCACGAATCCTTTTTGCGAATGAAGAAGAAGCACTCAACGTGTCGAAGACCTCTTCGATTAACGGTGCACTTGCTGCTCTGGGCGAATTGTTCTCAGAAGCTGTTGTGACGTGCGGAGCTCAAGGTGCAGTGGCAATTAGTAACGGCGAAATTTCTCGTGTTCCCTCGCAGAGCACTGAAGTACTAGACACCACTGGTGCAGGGGACGCTGCTACTGGCGCATATCTCGGGGTTCGCTTGCTAGGTGAATCTCAATTAGTCGCACTTACTAAAGCAATGGCTGCGTCAGCAGTTGTTGTTCGTGGACTTGGTTCTCGCGGCTAGTCGCGCTTGTAAGGCTGACCGTCTGCTGCTGGTGCGCGCACACGTCCAATAAGACCCGCAACAACACCAATAGTGATTAAGTACGGGAACGTCTGCAGAATTGCTGAGCGAACTGGAACGTTGTACGTCTGCAGGTTATTTGCAAGGTAGACCGACACTCCGAAAATGATTGAAGCGACGACTGCACCCGAAGGACGCCATTTTCCAAAAATAAGTGCGGCGAGAGCAATGTATCCAAGTCCAGAAGTACATCCAGGCTGGAACTGTCCGTAGGAAGCAATAAAGGCAACGCCACCAATTCCTGCAATCGCTCCACCAACGACCACGTTGAAGTATCGAATCTTGATGACGTCGATTCCTACTGTTTCTGCAGCCTTTGGATGTTCTCCAACTGCACGCACGTGAAGACCATAACGAGTCTTAAAGAGCGCAAAGCTAATAACGACAACCAAGACAATCATCAAATAGAAGAAACCATTTTGATTAAAGAACACTGGGCCCAAGATTGGAATCTTGGCCAGTAGAGGGATCGCTAATTTTGGCGCAAGGTCACCCGTGTTGTACTGAGGATATGGACTGAGTACTTGAACATTCAGGTATGACGAAAGACTCGCAAGCATTGTGACAATCACTACACCGACAATGATCTGATCTGACAAATAACGAAGTGCCAGGAACGACAAGAGAAGCCCCAGTAGTGCACCAATGAGTGCGCCCATGAACGCAGCCAGGATGAAGCTGTGCGTAGTTGAAGCAATCATGCTGCCAAAGAATGCACCACCAATGAATTGACCCTCAATGGCAATGTTCACGACACCGGCTCGCTCACACATAACTCCTGAAAGCGCTCCAAAAACGAGCACCATTACAAGCGGCGAACTTCCAACAAGTACTGCGGTCATGTTGATGACGCCAAACGGTGCTGGTCCTGGAACTCGAACTGTCCAAATGAGAAGCCCAATGACGAACAACACTGCAGAACCACCAAAGCGCACCATGAGCCCCTCGGCGGGGCGGCGAACAAGTATTTCTATCCCTACGGCAATGATGAGGATTCCAAGTATCAAACAGGTTGCTTTACTTGGAACAGAAAGTTCTCCAACGTGTGGGGGGATTACCCCAGTCAGGTTTGTCGGATTAAACGTGAGGATTGACTTAGATGCTGGATTTGATCCGAGCCCAAAGATGAAAGTTGTAAATGCGCCAAGTAGCAGTGTCAAAGTTCCGATTGCGCGTGAACGACCAACTGGCCTTTTCACTTTATTAATTGTTGTCGAAGCGATTTCCCTAATACTCATTAGCTCCAACCCTTGACTGATAGTTGTACGGCCTCGGCGTGCTCGACTCGAAGTCTGAAGATCTCTTTCACAAGAACTGGAGTCGCAA
Organism: uncultured Actinomycetes bacterium; assembly: GCA_903830745.1. Lineage (GTDB taxonomy): Bacteria > Actinomycetota > Acidimicrobiia > Acidimicrobiales > RAAP-2 > RAAP-2. The sequence goes on from CAIKVF010000257.1 coordinate 1,904, forward strand.
CAAAGAGGACAATGACTGACTGAATAATTGTTGCGAGGTCTAGTGGGATGGATGTGGAAGCTTGCATTACTCGGCCACCAACATTAAGTGCGGCGAAAAGAAGTGAGCCCCAGATAATTCCAATTGGATTGTTTCTTCCAAGTAGTGAAACTGTGATTGCAGTAAATCCAATTCCTGCGCTGCCAACTAAGAAGCCACCATCCAAGAAGTGCGTCGTACTAGAAACTTGAACAACACCAGCGAGCCCAGCGAGTCCACCAGAGATAAGGAACACGAGAACAATGACAACCTTTGCGTTAATGCCAGATGCTTGAGCAGTTTTTGGATTAGCTCCAGTAACTCGAAAGTCAAAACCTAATGTTGAGCGCTCTAAGAACCACCAAGCAAAAACAACAACTATGCCCGCAATAATTATTCCCCAATTAACTCGAAGCCCTGAATGTGCTCCAAAGAGAGGGGACAACTGTGCCGTTGGATCTAAATACCTTGAAACATCATTCTGCTGACCAGGTTGCTGGAGCGCTGTAGAGAGCAATGTATAAATCAAGAAAAATGCGATGACGTAGTTCAGCATCAAGGTAATGATTACTTCGTGAGCTCCAGTAAATGCTTTTAGGAGTCCAGGAATGATCCCCGCAATAACACCACCAAGAATTCCTGCAAGAAGTGTTAGCGGTACATGAACAATAGTCGGCAAGTGCAGCATTGATCCAGCAGCAGTGCCAACGATGCCACCCATAACCGCCTGACCGTTTGCACCAATGTTGAACATTCCCGCCTGGAATGCAATACCAACTCCGATAATCGCAATGAGAAGAGGGGCGGTGTAGGTAAGAGTCTCTGAAATAGGTGTGAGAGCTACGGCCCAGTCTTTACCAGTAGTTAACGCGTGCCAAAATTGCGGTGGGTCAACAATCGAACCTGTGAAGATCGATCGGTACGCGGCGCCAACATTGTCAAGGGTGACTTTTAGAGCATGAAAAATTCCACCCCAACTACTGAAGACCAGACTCCACGAGTGAAGAATCA
>CAIKVF010000258.1 GCA_903830745.1 uncultured Actinomycetes bacterium
CCTTGGAATTCATTACATCGACCAGTCGTTCAACTGCGTCGTACACATCAACAAACCCTAGGTAGAGCGGCGTAAAGCCGAGTCGACAAATGTCTGGGTCGCGGAAGTCACCAATAACCCCACGTTCAATGAGTGCTTGTACAATTCCATAACTTTCAACGTGTCGAAGCGCAACCTGTGATCCACGCTTTTTATGCTCACGAGGTGTGACAACTTCAAATTCCCCAGGGAGGCGCTCTTCCACGAGTGCAATAAAGAGGTCGGTGAGAGCCAAGCTTTTAGTTCTCACTTCAGTCATTGTTGTCTTTGACCAAATGTCTAGTGCCCCATCGAGAGCGGCGAGCGCGAGAATTGATGGTGATGATGTTACGAATGCCTGCATTCCGAGTGCAGCTTCATAGCCAAGCTCGAAATCAAATGGTCGAGCGTGACCGAGCCATCCTGGAATTGGATTCTCAATGACGTTCTGCCACTTTTCACGAATGTACATAAAAGCAGGAGCACCTGGACCACCGTTTAGATACTTGTAACCACATCCAGCAGCAAAGTCCACGTCGCAGCCTTCAACATCGAGTGGAACAGCTCCAGTGGAGTGTGCAAAGTCCCACATCATTAGTGCACCTGCGTCATGGACCATCTTGGTAATGGACTTCATGTCAAGCATTTCGCCCGTGCGGTAATCAACCTGAGTGAACTCCACGAGTGCAACATTTTCATTTAGTTCTTGTGCGAGATTGTTCCGGTTAATGGTGCGAACTTCGATTGGTCTTCCCGCCCACTTCGCAACTTCATTAATGATGTAGATGTCTGAGTGAAAGTTCGCAACGTCCGTCAAGACAATGTTGCGGTCTGGACGAAGCTTCAACGCACCGCCAACTAATTTCGCTATTGCGAACGTCAACGTGTCAGCGACAAGCACTTCATTCGCCTTAGCTCCAATCAGTGGAGCGAGCTTTGCGCCAATGGTAAGTGGCGCAGCCATCCATCCAGCGGCTGACCAACTGCGCACTAAGCCTTTGGCCCACTGATCATTGATGACTTCATTTACACGCACTCCCACGTTCTTTGAAACTGGGCCGAGCGAATTCCCGTCGAGGTAAATCTCACCTGGATTAAGACTGAACTCACTACGCAGTGGTGCGAGCTTGTCGCTCACATCCATTGCTTCGCAATCACTACGACTAATCACAGCACTGACCTCACTTCCCAGAGCACTGGATAGAGGCGCTGGCTAATAGTTGTATCAAGATACGCCATGCCGTCGCTTCCGCCTGTCCCCTGGCGTCTGCCAATTTGCCTGCCCGCCATAATCATGTGCTGGTGTCGCCAACTAGCGATGCGCTGATCGTGGTCGAGTAGTAGTTCTGCCACGGCATGAAGCGCATTTGTTTCTGCGGTGGTGTGCGATAAGTAGATTGCCCGCACGAGGTCTAAGAGATCATCAGTGTTTGATGCACCGGTGACGGAGCGAACTGCGTGCTCGAAGCCACTCCACACGTTTGGCACTTCACTCATCTCTTTAAGCCACGCACGCTGCTCATCACCGAACAGTTCGAAGTTCAACATCGCGGGCTTTCCGCCACCACTAAGGAATTCAATGGCACGGAACTGAAATGACTGGAACCCAGACGCGGGATCGAGCGGGTCACGAAATGCAAGGAAGCCTTCTGGAGACATTGAGTCGAGTGCCTGCAAGTGTGCGAGTAACAAGTCCTCAATAATGATGATTCGACGTAAGTGTGATAGTGCGTTCCACGGTTCTGCGTCATGAAGAGCGCGGCTCGCACGCCTAAGTTCATCAATTACCACTTTGAACCACAGCTCGTAGGACTGGTGCACAACAATGAACAGAAGTTCATCAGGCGCGTCACTAGTGAGTGGAACTTGCAGTTTTAGAAGATCATGGATCTTTAAATACGACGAGTAATCAGTTCCTTTGGTCACTTGAGGAACTCTAGGCCTTTAATCCAGACCATGCAGAGTTACCTCGTAAGTGGCTTGTACTTAATTCTGTGAGGAGTATCAGCGTCAGTGCCCAGACGCTTGCGACGTTCTGCTTCGTAGTCTGAGAAGTTGCCTTCAAACCAGCGCACCACCGCGTCACCTTCGAAGGCGAGCACGTGTGTTGCAATGCGGTCAAGGAACCAGCGATCGTGACTAATCACTACGGCACAACCCGGGAAGCCAAGTAGTGCATCTTCAAGCGCACGCAGCGTGTCAACATCGAGATCGTTTGTAGGTTCGTCAAGCAGCAACACGTTTCCACCAGTGCGAAGCACTTTGGCGAGTTGCACACGGTTGCGTTCACCACCAGAAATTTCTCCAACTTTCTTCTGCTGGTCACTTCCCTTGAACCCAAAGCTCGAAACGTAGGCTCGCGCATGAATTTCACGGCCACCAACAATCATGTGCTCTAGACCTTCACTGATTTCGTCAAAAACCGTCGCATCAGGATTCAAATTGTCACGTGACTGGTCAACGTACGCAAATGCAACAGTCGATCCAATTTCAATGTCACCAGAATCAGGCTTCTCGAGTTCGGTCATCATCTTGAACAACGTGGTCTTACCTGCACCGTTCGGGCCAATGACACCAACAATGCCACCAGGTGGCAATAAGAATGAAAGATTCTCAATGAGTAATTTTTCATCGAAGCTCTTTACGAGGTCGGTGGCGTTAACAACCGTGTCACCGAGACGTGGCCCAGGCGGAATCATGATTTCTAACTTGTCAGCACGACGCTCAGAAGATTCAGATTCAGCAACGAGTTCATTAAACGATGTGAGACGCGCCTTACCTTTACTTTGTCGAGCTCGTGGAGACATGCGAATCCATTCGAGTTCTCTCTCAAGTGCAGCTTGGCGAACTTTGTCAGATTTTTCTTCTTGAGCTAGTCGCTCTTGCTTTTGTTCTAGCCATGATGAGTAGTTGCCTTCCCACGGGATTCCATGCCCACGGTCGAGTTCCAAAATCCACGATGCAGCATTGTCGAGGAAGTATCGGTCGTGCGTAATAGCAACAACTGTTCCTGAGTAGTCC
>CAIKVF010000259.1 GCA_903830745.1 uncultured Actinomycetes bacterium
GGACTCAGCGTTTTTGTTGCGTTCTACATTGGAACGTTAGAGATCTTGCAGGTTATTCAAGGGCAATTCAATTTGCATGGTGGCATTTGGAATTACTCTGCACACTTCAACATCAATGGAGCTGGGATTACCATTGTTGGAATATTTGTAGTTGTCTGGGCCGTCGCACTTCTCTACTGGAAATACGGCAAGGTGGAAGAACGCTGGGAGAACGCAGCGACCAAAGCACAAATTGCTCGAGGCGAAAATCCAGATGCCCACTCAGCAGGCATCACGCTTGGAGCTGTTCATGCTCCATTCACTATTGACGAATAACTAGTTAACGGTGTCGAGTAGTCGACGAGCAACTACCTTCAAGCAAAGTGTTTCGTCGGCACCCTCAAAGATTGAAAGCACGCGAGCATCTACGAAGTAACGACTAACTGGGTATTCCTCGGCGTAGCCCATGCCACCAAAAATCTGCATTGCTTCACGAGTTACCCATTCAGCAGCTCGACAGACGTAGGCCTTAGCCATTGAGGCTTCCATTATTCCGCCACCGTTACCCATCATGCGAGCAACTTCTAGTGAGAACTGACGTGAGCACTGAATGATTGCTGCCATGGATCCGAGCTTCACGCGGGTGAGCTCGTAGTTGAGAATTGGCTCACCAAAAACAATGCGGTCACGCGAGTACTCGAGTGCTGCTTCGTAGGCCGCTTGCATTACGCCAACGGCGCGTGCTGCGGTCTGGATGCGACCGTTTTCGAATCCTGCCATTTGGTAATAGAAACCTTTGCCGAGTCCTGACTCTTCTCCAATTAGACAGTCATCTGGAACTAGCCAGTTGTCGAAGTTCAGCGAGTAACTGTGCATTCCGCGGTAACCGAGAGTGTCGATTGGACGACCTTCGAGTCGTCCGCCACCTGGCTGGTCAAAGAGGAAGCCATGTGCTTCGCCCTGAGGTTTTTCAACGAGGAACACTGAGAGTCCGCGGTGAGCTTGCGTGCGGTCTGGGTTTGTGCGTGCAAGAAGTAGCAGCACATTGGCACGAGCACCAAATGTGCACCAAGTCTTCGCACCATTGATGAGCCATCCGCCATCAGTCTTGGTGGCAGTTGTTGTGATTCCTGCAACGTCTGATCCGAAGTCTGGCTCAGTTACAGCAATTGCAGCCATTACTTCTGCTGTAGCAAGCTTCGGTAGCCAACGTTCTTTTTGTTCTTGTGTTCCACCAGAAATGAGTGCGCGAGTAACGATTTCTGGACGAGTGATGAGTGATCCACCAATTCCGAGTCCACCCCATGAGAGTTCTTCAGTCGCAACAACCATGCCGAGGTATTCGCTCTCACCACCGGTTGCAAAGCCACCAAATTCTTCTGGGACACTAAGACCGAAGCCACCAATCTCAGCAAGTCCACTGATGATTGATTCTGGAATGTCGCCGTTAGTGCGGTGAACGTGTTCAGCGTGTGGACGAACTTCTTCTTCTGCGAAACGGTGGAACATTTGTGACACCATTTCGAATTCTTCGTCGAGGTGCTTTGGCCCAGGAGTTTCTGCGAGCGAGCCAACGAACTCTGCTTGACGGTACGTAGAAACAAATTGTGCGAATGGCTTGTACCAGTCGCTCGCAACACCCCAGAGTTCTTCGCGTCCAAGAATTCTTGTTGCGAGGTCGCTCAGTGCAATGGCCATGAATGCAGCAGTGAGGTCTGCTTCCTGTGTTCCTTTTGCTGCGTACGAGAGACAGGAACGAGCTGTTGCAATGGCACTGGCTGAGTGAGCGAGGTCGTAGGCGAGTGTCTGCTCTTTGTCAGGTCCACCTAATGCGCTCAGACGCTTTACTCCGGTGTCGATTACTGACTGCGCTTGTGCAATGAGTTCTGTGGCCTTAGCCACGTCAAGGTGTGGGATTGTCATGATGAAAAACTACCGGTTTTATGAGGACATCGGTGCGCCCTAGGCTGGTGGCATGAACGTTGTCATGCTCCTTGCAGATTCAGCCCAAGTGGCTGATGGAAAGCTGTACATTTTGGGCGGCGGATGGTCCGTAACTGGCCCAGGTCCGACTCCCTCGGCGGTGGCGGTAAAGGTCAGTGTTGACCGCCATGAATTTGACAAAGAGCACCACTGGGAGCTGTTCTTAGAAGATGCCGACGGCAAACTTCTCACTATTGACACCCCAGAAGGACCGCAAAGCATTGAAGTCCGCGGTGACTTCTCAGCGAGCGAGCCACAAGGCGTTCCACTCGGCACTCCCGTTGATGTGCCAATTGCGGTGAACTTCGGACCTATTCCTCTCGCCACCGGTGAGAGGTTCACCTGGCGCATGGTTATAAATGGTGAAGCGTTGCCTGGAGCAAGTGCATCATTTACAACTCGTCCACAGCTAGAAAATGAGGCAGAATAAAAGTATGACTACGTACGATCACTCATTCGGGCGCTACTTCGAAGACTTCGAAGTTGGCGACATCTTTAAGCACTGGCCAGGTAAGACAATTACTGAAGCCGACGACCAATTGTTCTGTGCAATCACAATGAACCAACACCCTCTGCACAGTGACCGCTGGTTTGCAGAGACGCAGAGCGTGCAGGGACAAAACGTAGTTGTCGGAAACCTCGTGTACTCACTTGTTCTTGGAATGTCTGTTCCAGATGTATCAGGTTCTGCAATTGCGAATCTAGAAATCGAAACGTTGCAACACAAAAATCCAACATTCCACGGTGACACGATTTATGCAGAGACGCGTGTGCTCGAGAAGAAGGAATCATCTTCGAAGAATGACCGCGGGATCGTAACGGTTGAGACTAAAGGTTTCAAGCAAGACGGAACTGAAGTTTGCTACTTCCGTCGTCGCGTCATGGTGTGGAAGAAAGAGTTTGCTCCAAAGCGCCAGCGCCCATACGGTGACGACGCCTGGAAGTAATAGCGCGACGTTTCGACGTGCGCTGCTGAGGGCAACCCCCTCGCTGAAAAGAGAATTACCCTGGATCGGGGCATCGCCTTGGAAAGTGCTCGTTAGCGAGTTCATGCTCCAACAAACTCAAGTCTCAAGAGTCGTTGAGCCCTGGGAGAAATTCCTAAAGGCCTTCCCAACCCCGACTAAGTGTGCTGATGCCTCACTTGCTGAAGTACTGAAACTCTGGGGCGGGCTTGGCTTTAGCCGTAGAGCTAAAGCACTTCACGAGACATCGAAAATGATTCGTGACCTGCACAAGGGCAAAGTCCCCTCGTCGCTCGAAGAGCTCAGGTCACTAAAGGGTGTTGGCGAATACACCGCAAATGCAGTTGCGTCCTTTGCCTTTGGCGTCCCTGTCGCAATTCTTGACACAAATGTTGGCCGCATTCTTAGCCGTGGGGTAGCGAACAAGACGCTGAACCAGAATGAGGCGAGAGCTCTTGTAAGTGAATTACTTCCAAAAACACAAATAGCGCAGTTCAATCAAGCAATGCTCGATCTCGGTGCACAGTTCTGCAAGTCAAAACCACTTTGTGATCAGTGTCCGGTAGCAAAGTCATGCGCGTGGAAACTAAACGGTGGGAGTGACCCGGCGATAAAAAGTGCTGGTGTTTCAAAACCTCAGTCAACGTTTAAGGGCTCAGATCGACAGGTCCGCGGCCAAGTCTTAGCTCAACTAAGAGTTGCGCCAGTGAGCATGACAAAACTCAGGTCATTGCTTAGTGAAGTTGAACCCGTACGACTACGGAGCGTTGTAGACGGCCTAGTGCACGATGGTTTAATTGAGCAACGTGGACGCATGATGCAACTTCACGGCGAATAGTCGGTAGTGTCACTCAGATGAGTCTCAACATTTCAGAATTCAAACAGGTCGTAAGTAATTTCGCCACAGGCGTCGTAGTGATCACCGCAACGACACCAGATGGTCCGGTTGGCTTTACCTGCCAAACGTTTGGCTCGTTATCGCTTGAACCACTACTTGCGTACTTCACCGCCCAGACCGGAGGATCCTCTTGGCCTCGTATCAAATTGGCTGAGTCAATTGGGATCAGTATTTTGAGCCAGGCTCAAGAGCAGCTCGCTCTTCAGTTCGCTGCCAGTGGCAAAGATAAGTTCAGTGGTGTCGAGTGGAATGCTGGTCCAGGAGGCGCACCACTGATTGACGGCGCTCTTGCTCACGTAGAAGGCACGCTTCAGTCAGTCACAACTCACGGTGACCACGAGATAGCGGTGCTTGAGGTGACCTACGGAACGGTAAATAAAGTTAATAAAGCCAACACAAGTGAAAGTAGCCCGTTACTGTACTTTCATGGAACGTTTGGGCTACCAGCATAAGAGTACAAATGTCATTAAGGTTCGCAGTATGCGATCCATTGTGCTCATTAATGCAGTTGGATGTTGCTGATGGCACTGTTCATCGAAATCATTCTGGTAATCCTTCTCGTGCTCACTGTCTCTGTTTTCTTACTTCGAATGAGAAAGTTGAGTAGGGACAAGTTTCGTAATGAACTAAATCGAATTGATCCGAGTCTCATTGTTCCGCCACCATCGCCATACC
>CAIKVF010000260.1 GCA_903830745.1 uncultured Actinomycetes bacterium
AACAATGTCAGAGTTCGCAACTTCACTGAGTAACTGCTTTTGTTGTTCGCTTCGCTCGTCATCGGTGAGTTCACGTGCGTAGCCACCAGCTGCGTCTGCAGTCACGGTGAGCTTCACGAATACAGCACCGGCAGACTCTGCTTCTTCTTTTGCAGCAGAGCGAACGTCGTAGGCGCGCACTTTGGCACCGAGACGCTTTGATGTTGCAATGGCCTGAAGACCTGCAACACCAACACCCATAACCAAAACCTTCGCTGGACGAATGGTTCCAGCAGCAGTAGTGAGTAGTGGCAAGAAACGGTCAAAGTGTGACGCACCAGCGAGGGCGGCGCGGTACCCAGAGACTGTTGCCTGTGACGAAAGTGCGTCCATGTACTGTGCACGAGAAATTCGTGGCAGTAGGTCGAACGAAAGTGTTGTCACTTTCTTGTCGTTCAGAATCTTCACGACGTCAGTAGCAAGAAGTGGCGAAAGGAATGAAAGGTGTGTTGATCCGTCCGGCAGCGCTGATGCTTCAGCGGCGGTTGGTGGATTCACTCGAAGGTTGACGTCACCAGACGGAGAATCGCTTATCGATGCTCCAACTGCTTGGTAGGCCTCATCAGTGAAGTGGGCCTTGGCTCCAGCACCACGCTGAACCAAAACTTCCCATCCATCGCTGACGAGAGTTTTAACGGCGTCGGGAGTTAGCGCAACACGCGTTTCCCCGGCCCGTGACTCTTTAAATAGCGCAATTTTCATTATTTAGTTCTATCAGGTTGGCGCCTAAATCAGGCACCGGTGTGGCTATTTGGCTAGGAATTCAAGAATGTGGCCAGCAACTTCATTTGGGGCGGTTACCGCACTCCAGTGCCCAGACTCGCTGAGGCGCACGTAGGTAAAGCCGTTGGCACAGAACTCCCCTGAAGTCTCCATTTGCTCTTCGAGCAGTGCCCAGTCATTAGCTGACCACATGCCAAGGCTTGGTGCCTGAATTGGAGGAAGCACGAGTGGTTCACGCATGAAGCCGTCAGCAGTGATGTTGGCTTTGTACCAGTTGAAGTGGCTAACAATCTGACCGTCACGCTCGAGCTCAGCAATGGTCTCTTCGGGCCATGGGTGATCAAGGAACGCGGTCATTGCTTCGTAGTTGTTGTGGCGCAAGAACTGCGTTCCGAGGTCGTCGTTAATAAAGACGAGCATGTACCAACTCTTTTGCTGCTGCTTAATGCCACCTTTTCTAAATGCAACTGGGTGGCCAACAGCCAAGACAACGTTCTTTTCAACACGGTCGGGCAAGAACAACGCCACCGCCCACGCAAGTGCCGCGCCCCAGTCGTGTCCAATGACTGTGAACGTTTCTGCACCAACCGCGTCAGCAATGCACGCAACGTCAGCAACGAGTTCATTGAGTCGGTACTTCTCAACTTCTTTCGGCTTAGAGCTCTGTCCGCAACCACGAAGGTCGGGGGTAACAACGCGGTACCCAGCTGCAACGAGCAGTGGGTTCAGTTCACGCCACATAGTTCCGGTGTCGGGCCAACCGTGGAGCATGATGAGCGTTGGGCCTTCGCCTTCAACTCGAACAAATAGATCTATGTCGCCATTCTTTGCAATGAGAGTTTCCATAGAGGTGACGGTACACCGTGTAGAACTGTGGCGTGGAAATGTTTCGCTCAAGCATCAAGACTCCCGTTGGATACTGGGTTATTGAAGGCAACAACGAATTCGTAAGTCGTATTGACCTACAAGATGCAAAGTCAACGTCGAGTGGCAGAACCCCTAAGGCAGTGGCTACTTGTGTTGATCAAATGAGAGAGTACTTCTCTGGCACAAGAAAGAAGTTCACTGTTGCGCTCGAGGACTACGACGTGACCTCATTTCAACAAGACGTATGGGACGCACTGTGCACTATCCCCTACGGAAAAGTTTGGACATACGGTGACGTCGCTCGTGCAATCAAACGACCAAGAGCTATGCGCGCGGTTGGCAATGCCAATAACGCGAATCCTTGGCCAGTGATAGTTCCCTGTCACCGCGTTGTAGCAAGTAACCACATAGGTGGATACGGCTCTGGTGGTGAGCGAGTTAAGCGTTTCCTTCTAGAAATAGAAGGACTTGATTACAACTAGACCGCTTGTGGGTTTGAGAGCGCTGCAAACATTGCGTTTGCACCATCAAGGAAATTTTGCTTTTCTTCATCACTAAGAACTTCTAGGTATGAAGCGAACTTGGCTTGAGTATTTTCGTCAGCCTTCTTCTTCAAAGCTTTGAGTTCATCAGTTACTGTTGGGATGTCATCATCGGTGTAGCCGTGAAGTTTGAACACGCCTGCGTCTTGGATGTAGCACGCATCGACTGGACTAAGTCCAGCGTTCTTTACTTCTACGGTGTGAACACCACCACGAAGTTCACGCATCTGAATTACGCCTAAGTACGCAGCGTGCACTGGGTTGCTTGGTGTTTCGTACTGCATGTAACCGTCATAAATTGAATACTGACCTGCAGGCACATTCTTGTTTACCTTTTGTGCCGCACTCGCAAACTTCGCGAGAACATCTGTAGCAATTGCACCGAAGGTGGCATCTGCAAACGCGTAGGCAGCCTGAACGTAGTGCTTTGCAGTTGCTGCTGCTTCTGCTTTGTCGAGACCAGAGCCGTAGAGAAAATCAATTGATCCTTGGCTAAAGAAGTAAAACTCCTCGTACACCTTCTTGGAGTCAACATTGCCAAGTACGCCACCACGACCGAGGCCGTAGAAGTTGAACGCGTTAACACCAATCGTTTCTGCGTAGGCAGCTGTAGTTGGTGCAAAGTAAAAAGCAGCCCCTGCGCTCTGAATTGGTGAGTCGGTGCTTGTGGAGAGTTCTGAAGTATTCATGGGCATGACAATAGGGCAAAACCCCGAACTTCGCTACTGGAGATACAGGTTGCCGTCAGCCTCTAGAACTACGTTAAGTTTCGAAAGGCCGTGAGGTGCTGGACCATTGAGGACATTGCCACCACTAATGGTGAATTGTGATCCGTGGCATGGACACTGCATGGTGTTACCTGAGTAGTAACCAACCGTGCAACCAGCGTGTGGGCAGACGGTGTCATACGCAACAAACTTTCCGCCACCTTGGTTAAAGACAATTGCGGGGTCACCAGTGCTTGGGACCGTGAATGTTGCGGGCTTTCCAACAGCGACTTGTGACGCTGCACCGAGCTTGGTGCCTGAATACTTCGATCCAACAGTTGTAGTGGTGGTGGGCGTTAGCGTTGTTGGAGTCGTACTCGCACCTGTTGTAGTTGTTGTACTTCCAAAGCCATTTGTAGTTGGAGACTTGGCGTTACCAATCAGTTTTCCAGTCGCAGCAACCGTGCCACCAGCAATCAGTGTTCCAAGTGCAGCAGTTGCTGCGGCGGCGCTGCTCACCATCATCTTTCGACGAGAGAGTGCATCAATCTGAACTGGGGTTGCAACCCCACTTGGCCCAATTTTTATTCCTTTTTTTGCAAACGTTGCTAGCCACGCGTCAACAGAAAGCTGTGGTGGACTTCC
>CAIKVF010000261.1 GCA_903830745.1 uncultured Actinomycetes bacterium
CGGACACCATTTTCAGATCCGTGGTCTCCAAGGTATGCACCCCATGGCCACACCGCAATGATTGTGTTCACCGGTGAGTTGAGTGGGAAAATTCCCATTTCGCCGTAACCGAGGTAAACGAGTGGACGAAGGTAGGTATTCTCCTTGACGTCGTTGGCCTTGATGGTGTCAACTGCAGCCTTGCAAAGCTCTTCAACGCTGTAGGGAAGATCAATCATCAGAATCTTGCAGCTCGCTGCGAGTCGTGTCATGTGCTCTTCGAGACGGAAGATTGCTGGACCTTTGTCCGTCATGTACGCACGAATACCCTCAAAGGCACCAGTGCCGTAGTGCAGTGTGTGGCTAAGGACGTGGGTGGTCGCTTTTTCCCAGTCAACTAGTTCGCCATCGAACCAAATCTTTTTTGTTGGTGTAATCGGCATTACAGCTCCCCTATTAGTTGTTTCGTAATTCCAGATGTCCCAAGTGACGCTACGTCACCATTAAATGCTTGCACGACCTTAGTGATTCGACTCGCTGCGTCACTTTCACCTAGGTGTTCAAGCATAAGGATTGCAGAAGACACAGCTGCGAGTGGATTTGCGAGGTTCTTTCCAGCAATGTCGTGCGCAGCACCATGAACTGGTTCGAAGATTGAAGCGCTCTTCTTTGTGGGATCAAGGTTTGCTGATGCGGCGAAACCAATGCCACCAGACACGGCGCCTGCGAGGTCGCTCAAAATGTCACCAAAGAGATTGTCAGTCACAATGATTCCGTAACGTGAAGGATTCTCGACAAGATAGATGCACGCAGCATCAACGTGGTTGTAATCAACTTCAACATCTGGGTACTCAGCACCAACTTCACGTACAACTCGTGACCAAAGTTCACCAGCGAACGTCAACACGTTGGTCTTATGAACAAGGGTGAGCTTCTTGCGACTGAGTCTGTTAGCACGCTCAAAGGCGTAGCGAACACATCGCTCGACACCGTGGCGAGTATTGACTGATCCCTGTGTTGCAATTTCGAATGGTGTGCCGTGTCGAAGTACTCCACCTTCGCCCGCATATGGTCCTTCAGTGTTTTCGCGAACAATTGCAAATTCACAACCCTGCGCAATAGAACCAGGCACGCCGCGAAATGGTCGGTAGTTGATATAGAGATCTAACCCGAAGCGCATGCGAAGAAGAAGTCCGCGTTCGAGCACTCCTCCAGGAATTCGAGTGTCACCAATCGCTGGTCCGATTGCACCGAGCATGATGGCGTCATAACCGCGAAGCTCTTCAAGGGTCTTGTCATCAAGAACAAAGCCGTCCTTTAGATACCTCGCAGCACCGAGCTCGTAGTCAGTTGTTTCAACCTGAACTCCTGCGGCACGTACAACGTCTAGGGCGGCCTGAGTTACTTCTGGTCCAATCCCATCGCCACCAATAACGGCAACGCGGTAGGGCTTCTTGCTCATAGGCGCCTCCTAGCGTTCCTCTAGTTTCGTCTCTCCAGAGCCCTTATGGCAAACCCATTAATGGACTTTTCAGGGCAATTGGTAGAATTAAGGCTTCCCTTCAATTAAGGAATGCATTGTGGCCGGCGAAATTCACCGTATTACCAAAGAGACTCTCGAAAAGCTAAAGGCTGAGTGGACTGAACTCACCACGGTTGGACGCACCGAAAATGCACGAGTTATTGAAGCCGCACGACTACTTGGCGACCTTTCTGAAAATGGGGACTACCACGCCGCTAAGGATCACCAGGGAAAGATGGAAGCGCGCATTCGCCAAATTGACCAAGTAATCAGAAACCATGAACTCGTTGAGCGTGACGAAAATGCTGGAACAGTGCAGTACGCGTCAATTGTTCAGATTGTCTACGAAGGCGACTCCGACGACGACTTCCAAGATTATTTCATTGGATCAATCGAAGAGAAGCCTGAAGACCCCTCGGTGCTTGTTTCCTCACCAACTTCACCTCTTGGAAAAGAACTCCTAGGCAAGGCCATTGGTGAAAAAGTCACGTACGACGCACCGGCTGGAAAGATCAGCGTCAAGATTGTTGGAATTCGTTAATGAGCAAACAAACGCTCTTCGAAAAAATCTGGGACGAGCACGTCGTTGCTTCACCAAGTGGTGAACCAACACTTATCTACATTGACCTTCACCTCGTTCATGAAGTAACAAGCCCACAGGCATTTGATGGGCTGCGACTTAGTAACAGAACAGTCAGACGACCTGACCGCACACTCGCAACTGCGGACCACAATGTTCCAACTGATCCAATTTCAACTCCGGTCAATGATCCAATTTCTCGCCGACAACTCGAAGCTCTCGATGAGAACTGCGCAGAGTTTGGTATCACGCTCTTTCCACGTGGCCATGAAAACCAAGGCATTGTTCACGTCATAGGACCAGAGCTTGGTGTCACTAAACCAGGAATGACAATTGTTTGTGGAGACTCTCACACATCAACTCATGGTGCATTTGGTGCACTCGCGTTTGGCATTGGAACTAGTGAAGTTGAACACGTACTAGCCACCCAAACACTGCCCCAGCAAAAAGCAAAGACCATGTCAGTCACCGTAGAAGGTAAGGCTCCAAAAGGAGTTACCGCTAAGGACATTGTTCTAAAGATTGTCAGCACACTCGGAACTGGTGGCGGTGCTGGATACGTTGTTGAATACCGCGGCGAAGCAATTCGTGACCTTTCCATGGAAGGACGCATGACGGTCTGCAACATGTCAATCGAAGCTGGTGCGCGTGCGGGGCTTGTTGCCGTTGATGAAACAACAATTGACTACTTGCGCGGTCGTGCTGGAGTTCCCGACGGCGAAGAATTCGAAAAACTCGCCACGTACTGGCGCACACTAACGAGCGACAATGATGCAACCTTTGACAAGGAAGTTGTCATTAACGCCTCAGAGTTGGTTCCTTTCATTACGTGGGGCACAAACCCAGCCCAGGTCGTTGCTCTAGATGGTGTTGTTCCATCACCAGACGACTTCAGTGACGCTGATTCAAAAGATGCCACGGCTCGCTCTCTTGAGTACATGGGCCTTGAACCCGGTACTCCTATTAAGAAGATCCCCGTAGACGTTGTCTTTATTGGCTCATGCACAAATTCACGCATCGAAGATCTACGAGAAGCTGCAGCAGTAGCTAAAGGATCAAAAGTTGCCGCCAATGTTCGCGCTCTTGTTGTTCCAGGTTCGCATCGCGTGAAGAAGCAGGCTGAAGAAGAAGGACTCGACAAGATTTTTATCGATGCTGGATTTGAATGGCGTGAACCAGGTTGTTCAATGTGCCTTGGTATGAATCCTGATCAGTTGAGCCCAGGACAGCGAAGCGCATCAACATCAAATAGAAATTTCGAAGGGCGCCAAGGTCGAGGCGGTAGGACTCACCTCGTTTCTCCCGTCGTCGCTGCTGCAAGCGCCATCAAGGGCCGTTTCGCTACCCCAGACGAGGTGGCGTAGTGAAAGCTGTTCACGTCATACAAGGCCGCGCAGTCCCACTCGAGCGATCTGACGTCGACACCGACCAGATAATCCCATCAGACTGGCTAAAGCGAGTTGAGCGAACTGGATTCGGTCGCGGACTTTTCAGTGAATGGCGTGACAGTCCAGAGTTCGTTCTTAATCAAGAGCAGTTCCAAGGGGCCACTGTGTTGCTCGCGGGACCACGCTTTGGAACTGGTTCATCACGCGAGCACGCTGTTTGGGCTCTCATGGACTACGGCTTTGAAGCAATTATTGCTCCATCATTTGGTGACATCTTTAGAAACAACTCTTCAAAGCAAGGTCTCGTAATCGTTGAGTTGCCTTCAAGCGATGTCGAGGAACTAAATATTTTGGTGAAGGGCAATCCAGCTCTGCAGCTAACAATTGATGTTGAGCGTCTGACAGTGGAAGTCGCCGAAACTGGATGGCAACGAACTTTCACGCTTGATCCAATGACACGCGAGCGACTACTGAATGGCTGGGATGACATTGGTCTCACCATGCTGCGCGAGAATGAAATCACTACATTCGAAAAGAAGTCTGACTCACCAACGCTGAACGGCATTTTTGACGCCAGCGGTCATACGCTTCGCTAAATTGCGACTGGGTGTTCTTTTGCCCACTGTTGTTGGCGTCGAAACGCTAAGTAGGCAATAAACAAACTAAGCAGAACCGCTATTAGGTTGACGACGAAGCCTGAAGTGTCATGTTGCAACGCAAAATAAACACACCACAAACTGTTACAGGCACTCCCCCAAAGCCATGCTTGGACTGAAACACCCTGAACGTCTTTTTCACGAATGCACTCTGTGATTTGAGGTATCCGGTTAACTACCGACACCAAGCCAATTCCTAGAACTCCTATTTTCCAGCCCCAGATGAATGTTGGCAGCCAGCACGTCATAAAAAGCAAGACACCAGTTGCGAGAATGCGCTTTAGGTTCTTTCTCGGTTCCAGCTGGAGAACAACACCGATTTGAAGTGGCAAGGTGACAACGGCACCAATCCAAACTTCGACACCATGAAGTGCAAGTCCGTAGGCAATCCAGTAGAAATTTATCCACGTAAAAATTGACCAGGTATCAATTGCAATCCCATTGGTACTTACTTTTATTGCTCTACGGAGTTGTTGGTATGTGGGGAGAAGTCCTACAACTATCCCAGACCATCCAAATGCTGCAGCGATAGTCGATGAACTCACCGAATCGACACTAATACAGTGCGTGCATCAATTAGTGAGTAACTCATCAGCGGAAGAAGATTCTTCGACTTTCACTTGATGGTGTCTCCAAATAGTGAGCGACATGATACATAC
>CAIKVF010000262.1 GCA_903830745.1 uncultured Actinomycetes bacterium
CGTGGAGAACTACCAACACCTCCTGCAGTATGCACTGAAGGATTTAACCCACTATGTGGTGATCAGATAACTGTCTACATTGACGTTGCTGATGGTGTTTTAAAAGACATCAAGATCACTGGTCAGGGATGTTCAATTTCTCAGTCTTCTTCTTCACTCATGAGTGCCGCAGTTAAAGGCAAGCCACTTGAGCAAGTTCAAGAAACAATCGGAACTTTCAAGCAGTTAATGACTGGTCATGAAACTGCACTTGAAGATGGCAAAGAGTTAGACAAAGTTGACATTCGAGCACTTGGTGAACTCGCAGCGCTACAAGGTGTTGTGAAGTTCCCAGTGCGAATCAAATGTGCGGTGCTTGCATGGAACACGCTCAGCCAAGCGCTAAGCGAACTTCCTTAATTATTTAGGAACGCAAGGTTTAGGGTCAAACGAAGGAACAGCCTGCGTTGGATTAGTTGTCGTCGTAGTCGGACTGTGCTTTTTCGTCTTGGTAGCCGTCGTAGTTGTGGTGGTGTTTGACGGAACAGTGATTGTTGGAATAACAATCGGCTGAAGTTTGGCATTTGGCGGTGGATTCGTTGGAGAAAGTAATTGACTTCCGAACATTGTCGTGAGCATTTGCTGCGCGGCAGGTTCATTCAAAATCAAAACGTCTTGAGGAATTCCACCAAGCTGCACAATTGTCGAATAGTTAGGCATTGTGTAGGTGTTGAGGTTTGCGGTATTAAAGCGGTGGAACTTCACTGCCAAACCAATCAGTTCATTGAGTGAGAACTTTGAGTCGAGCTGAATGCCTTCAGGAATCTTTGAAAGAAGTTTGTTTATAGTGAGCGGGTTATAAAGACCCTTGGCGCGTGAGATGAATGCTTCCATAAATGCGTTCTGGCGGTCAATGCGACCAAAGTCACTCGTGCCGTCGTAGTACCAACCAAGTGAGCGCAAAGTTGCATCTGACGCGCCATACCTTGGCCAGTTCCAGATGCCTTTCACGTTGTAATAGAAGTGTCGGCTTCTAGAAACCGCGAGAGTTTGGAACCCAGTAACAAGTTGACAACCTGCATGATGAATTCGAAGTCCCGAGTATTGATCGGCAGATGGATACGGGAAGTTCAAGTAAACCCCGCCAATAGCCGTCGCAGCATTAATGAGTCCTTGGAAACTCACTGTGACTGTGTAGTTGATTGGAATTCCAAAGTTTGCGGTGATCGTTTGCGCAAGTAGCGATGGTCCGCTGCCGAAGTTGACATTGATGCGGTTATACGTTCCATACAGTGATTGATTTTGCAAGAGTGTCACCATGAGGTCACGAGGGATTGAAAGAACGCTTATGGTTCCCTTGCCCGGATCCACGTGCATAATTTTTACTGAGTCACTTCGCTGTCCTGGTGTTTGTCCTGGTGCTGCACCCGTCTGGGAGCCTAATTTTCCAGTGATGCCAACACGTGAGTCTGAGCCGATTTCAAGAATGTTGAATGGTTCGCCTGAAATTGTTGGAAGTTCACCTGCAACATTTATTTTCTGAATTGATCCAAACTTGAGCTGAGCGTAAATGTAGCTGCCACCCGTCAGGCTGAGAATAAGCCCCGCAATAATGATTGCGATCATTATTGCTCGTCGCTTAGTGATTCGTGGTCCACTTCCAGATGTACGAGTTGCTACGCGCTTTGGACGGCGCTCAATACCGTTTTTACGGTCGACCGCCTCACCAAGCGCTACTAGTCGCTGTTCATTTGCGAGTTTGCGCTTGGCGTTTTCTTGTCTGCGAGAACCATTTGGCCCGCTATGACGTCCGTCAACCATGTAAGGAGTTTACCTTTAGAACTGAAAAAGTTTGGTCAAGCACTTTGTGCACGGAACGGCTCGTAGCCGTCACGTTCGAGCACTTCAGAAAGTTCAGGACCACCGGTTGCAACAACTCGGCCCTCACTAACAACATGAATCTTTGTTGGAGTGAGTTCTTGCAGCAAGCGACGAAAGTGTGTGATCGCAAGAACACCGCAGTTCCACTCTTTTGTTGCGAGCTGAAGTCGACGAGCAACTGCACCTAATGCATCTACGTCAAGTCCAGAGTCGATTTCGTCAAGAACCGCAAACTTTGGTTGAAGAATTCCAAGCTGCACCATTTCTGCACGCTTTCGCTCTCCACCAGAAAGATCAACATTTACAAATCGCTCAAGGACTTCTGGTCGGAGTTCAACCTTGTGAGCTTCTTCAACCATTCTTTCGTGCAAATTCACCTCACTTGCTCCAGCAGCGTGCAAGAGGTCGTATGGTCGAACGCCTGGAACTTCCATTGGCTGCTGCAATGCCAGCAAGAGACCGAGGCGTGCGCGTTCGGTTGGAGAAAGTTCAAGAAGCTCTACCCCATCAAGCTTTACTGATCCGCCAAGAACCTTGTAGCCAGGGTGTCCGGTGAGAACGTGTGCGAGTGTTGACTTACCTGATCCGTTTGGACCCATGATGACATGCACCTCGCCAGATGACATTTCAAGGTCGAACCCACGTAGTACTTCTTTACCGGCAACTTCTGCGCGGAGTCCTTCAATCTTTAGTGTTGAGCTCATGAGAGAACCAGTTCTACTCGTCCGTTATTTATTGCAACGTCATAGTGAGCTACTGGCTTAGTCGCAGGAAATGACATTGGGCCACCATCTTTCAAACTGAACATTGCACCATGACGTGCACACTCAATTTCACAGTTAGCAACGTCGACAATCCCTTCAGCAAGACTGAAATCTTCATGACTGCAGCGATCGTCCAGAACATAGACGTCATCTTCAATTCGAACAACCACAAGGGTGCGCTCACCGAGTTTTACTTGCTTCGCTCCACCATTTACAAAATCGCTGAGTGCTCCAATGTCGCTAATGGTCATGGCGTCACAACCTTCACTTGAGAGAGCACCGACGTAACGTCTTGTTCAACAAGTTGCGCAAGCTCTTTTGGAAGGGTCGTCAGCATTTCGTTGAAAAAACCTTGAATCATTAGGCGCTCTGCGTCAGGGCGACTTACGCCACGTGACTCGAGGTACCAACGCTGTAGTTCGTCAAGCGGCCCAACACTCGAAGCGTGAGCGCACATAACGTCATTTTCGCGAATATCGAGGTTTGGAACGCTGTCCGCATGAGCGTGCGGTGAAAGAAGAAGGTTGTGGTTCGTTTGACGAGCGTCAGTTCTCTTTGCGCCCTTTTCAATCTCAATCACACCGGTATAGATAGAGCGCGACTCGTCAGCAACTGCGCCTTTAGAAAGGAGCGTTGAGCGACTTCGGCCAACTTTGTGGAACTGACGAGTTCGAAAGTCGTGCACTTGTTTTCCTGATCCGAGGAACGTCGTGCGTAGTTCATTCTCAGCACCGGTGCCAAGGAATTCTGCGTCGTTACGTGATCGGTTGTAGTAGCCACCAATTCCAATTACTGCCTGGCGAAGTCGAGCGTCACGCTGAAGTAGACCAGTTGTTCTAGCAACGTGCCATGCAGAAGCGTTTAGGCGCTGATACGTAATTAACTGCAGTGAAGCATTCTCACCAATGGAGTATTCGCTGAGAGGAACTACGAGTGCGTTTTCTCCGCCCTCGAAGTACTCAACAATTGTTGCACTTGAACCCTTGGCGAGTTCAATCTGAGTGCGAGAGAACGATGACTGAGCACTCGTTGCATTAAGAACAATGATTGGCTTTTCAACATGAACACCAGCGTCGACTCGAATAACAGTCGTTGATGGTGCGAGTGCTGCATTGAGCTGCGCGAATGTGTCACTTTCGTATCTGTTGATGAGTGACTGCCCGCTAAGAGATGTCGAAGATTCAACTGACTCAGCGTGTACGCCATTTGGAAGATCACCAATGTTGACGCAGTATCCATCAACAACTCGAATCACGAGCCCGGCACTCTTTGTTAAGTCAGTAGCGAAAGCAGAATCAGTGTGTTTGCTCGGACTTGAAGTGATGCTGAACTTGTCGAGACTGAGCTCGCTAAGTGGTGCATACCTCCAAACTTCATCAGTTGTCGTTGGCAGACCGGTTGCTTCAAATGCGCTGAAGGCACCCTGGCGTGACGCAGCATCGCTTTGGCTGGCAATAAAGGAAGTGGCTGAATCAGCGAATGTTTTCATAGTTTTAAGGACTAGTTAAGTGTAATCGGGTATAGAAAATGCCCAGCGGGCGCTCCCCTAGGCTAAACAGAGACTCATAGGGGGAATCATGGCATTTTCATCAGAAGTATTGACACTTGAAGTTAATGGACACGTTGCCACGCTTTGGCTAGACCGCCCAGACGCACGCAACGCAATGGGTAGAGCCTTATTCACAGATCTGCCGCTCGCAGCAAAAGAAGTCGCCAGCAATACAGACATTCGAGTTCTCGTCATCGCCGCCAAGGGTCCTGCATTCACAGTTGGCCTAGACCTAAAGACAATGGGCGGAAACCTTGGAGCATCTTCAAACGGAAAATCGTCAGCTGTTGCCAATTCTTCTTTCTACGATTCAATTCTGCGCATGCAAGATGCAAACACTTGCTTTGCAGAACTAAAGATTCCTGTTATTGCAGCGGTGCACGGCTACTGCCTCGGTGGCGGTATTGACCTCATCACTGCGTGCGACATCAGACTTTGCTCAAGCGACACAATTTTCTCAGTTCGTGAAGCCAAGATTGCAATTGTTGCTGACCTTGGAACCCTTCAACGTCTGCCAAAAATTGTGAGTGCAGGTCACGTTGCAGAACTTGCCTACAGCGCTAAAGACTTCGACGCAGCACACGCTGAGCGCATTGGACTTGTTAACCGAGTTGCTGGTCCTAACGCTGAGTCAGTACTTGCGGCTGCGTATGAACTCGCAAATGAAATCGCTGCGAACTCTCCACTCGCCGTTCAAGGAACAAAGTCAGTGCTGAATGCGAATGACGGACGAAC
>CAIKVF010000263.1 GCA_903830745.1 uncultured Actinomycetes bacterium
CTGAAATTGAGCATGTTCGCGAACTGCTCTCAAAAGCAGAAGATTTAGAACTTGAAGCATTTCTTGAACTAGAACCGCTCGACCAATCAGTTGAGAACATTAAGGCTGCAGCTCAACCAAAAATGGAACGCCGCGCAGAACTTCAAGCACAGATAGTTAGTCTCCAGGCGACCTTGGACGATGAAATCATCTCACTGCGCTCTTCTAGGGAAGTATGTGCTGCTCAAGTGCAATCAGAGCTCCTAAAGGCCTACGAGGCAGCGCACAAGCGCGTGGGGATCTCTGGTGCTGCACAGGTTGACAACGCAAGATGTGACGGCTGTCGCATTGAACTTTCACCGCTCGACTTTGATCGCTGGAAAGCACAGCCACAGGACACATTTATGGCCTGTCCTGAATGTGGAAGATTGCTCCTGCCGTGATAATTCTTATTCGCCACGGTCAAACTACGACGAATGCACAAAACCTGCTGGTAGGTAGAAGTGACCCTGAACTTACTGAACTTGGTGAAAGCCAAGCTCGTGCGCTTGCTCCATTCCTTACCAACGTAAAAGAAGTGTGGTCGTCACCACTCAAACGTGCACGCAACACAGCAGCACTCGCCATGCCACACCTTGAAGCGAAGATTAACCATGACTTTATTGAAGTGGACTACGGCTCACTTGATGGAAGTCCACTCAGCGTTGTGACGCCTGAAGAGTGGAAGACCTTCGAAAGCGATACAACGTTTGCCTTTGGTGGTGGAGAGTCCTTAGCGTCAGTTGATGCGAGAGTGCACGCCCAGTTGGACGCCCTGTTGGAAGATGAAACTAGCTTGCTCCATAATCCAAGAGAGCACCTCGCAATCGTGAGTCACGTATCGCCAATTAAGTCAGCTGTTGGATGGTCACTCGGTGCAGATAGTTCACTGGCCTTTAGAACTCAACTTCACAACGGATCAATGACACAAGTATTTGTGCGTCGTAGAACACCACTACTGGTTCACTTCAATATGTTGCCTGAGCCTCGTTAACGAAGCGCAAGATACACCGCACAAAAGTGCAGACCTGCTCCAACAATGGTGAGTGAGTGAAAAAGTTCGTGGTAGCCAAATACGCGTGGTGACAACTTTGGCCACTTAGTGCCATAAAAGACTGCACCAATTGAGTAGGCAATGCCGCCAGCAACAACTAAAAGAAAAACAGACTGTCCGCCGCCTCGGTAGATTTGTGGCATTACGCCAACTGCGGCCCAGCCAACTACTAGGTAGGGAAGTGTGTTTACCCATTTAGGAGTATCGAGTGCGAGCTGGCGTATGGCAATGCCAATCACGGCACCTGATCCAATAACAATCAGCAACACAAGGCGAATCGTACCGTGCATGGTGAGCCCAGAAATTGCGGCGTAGCTGCCAGTTATTGCGAGGAAAATAGTTGAGTGATCAGCACGTCGCCACGCACGTCGTTTTGATGGTGACCAATTGACTCGGTGAAAGAGTGCACTCGTTGTCATCATTGATGCCACGCCGAAGATAAAACAACACACCCAAATAACCTGCGTCCAGTTCTGAGCTCGGGCAATGAGAAGCGGGGAAGTGCCAAGAAGAACAAAAACTCCGACTAAATGAATCCAACCTCTGAGCAGTGGCTTCAACTGCTGTGGTACTTCAGCGTGAATCTCAGTGTCGTTCATGAAACCACCCTAGGGTCCTTACACAACGAAGTCCGCCTGCCCAGTAGTGAGCAGACGGACCAGCGTGTTTGGCTCCCCCAGCCAATACTTAAAAATTAATGGTTCGCTAGAAAGTAAAGTTGTTAAAACACCTTGCAAACATAGGTTTGTGAGCATATTCACATGGAGTCATTATGAAAGAACGCACACTTGGTCAGGGTTTAAAGGTTTCGGCGCAGGGGCTTGGCTGCATGGGTATGAGCGAGTTTTATGGCGTTGGTGACGATGTTGAGTCACTCGCCACTATCCATGAAGCACTTGATCTTGGCGTTTCGTTCATCGACACCGCAGACATGTACGGCCCATACAAAAACGAAGTTCTTGTTGGAAAAGCAATTGCAGGTCGACGTGACGAAGTTGTCCTAGCTACAAAGTTTGGTAATCAGCGTGGAGACGACGGATC
>CAIKVF010000264.1 GCA_903830745.1 uncultured Actinomycetes bacterium
ACCATAACTGAGCTTATTGAGCCACTCATCTACGCCGAAGCACTGGAACTTATTGACCATCACTTATCTCAAGGAGATGAAGTTTGGCTCGTGAGCATGTCGCCAGCCGAAGTTGTTGAACCTTTTGCAGAACTACTTGGAATTACTGGAGCTATTGCGTCGAAGGCAAAGATTGATGCACAAGGAAAATTCACTGGCGAGATGGAATTCTTCGCACAGGGTGAAAACAAAGCCGTAGCGATCCGTGAACTTGCACAAAAGCGCGGCATAGATCTCGCTGAATCATTCTCATATTCCGACTCGGCAACCGACATACCAATGCTCGAGGTTGTAGGTCACGCGTTTGCGGTTAACCCAGATAAAGAACTCGCCAAAACAGCACACGAAAGAGAGTGGCCAATTCTTAGTTTCTCTCACCCGGTTCGTGCACACGACCATCACAAGTCGCACACACCATTTTTTGTGAGTGCACTAGTTCTTGGTGGTTTCGCCCTTGTCGGGCGACGAAAGATGCGTAAGCGTTAGAGCGTAAGAAGGTCGCGAGCACCAGTATCTGATGACGGGTGACGCAATTTACTCATAGCGCGAGCTTCAATCTGGCGAATGCGCTCACGTGTCAAATTCATTTCGGCGCCCACATCTTCGAGGGTGCGGATTTCCCCAGCACCATCAAGGCCAAAGCGCATGCGAAGGATTTTCTGTTCACGCTCATCGAGTGGCATCAACAACTTCTCAATCGCTGCTGGCATCATCTTCACTGCAGCAACATCGAATGGAGACTCAGCTGAACGGTCTTCAACAACGTCACCAAGTTCAGCGTCGCCGTCTTCGCGAAGTGGCTCTGAAAGTGAAATTGGTTCTGAACGGAAACGAAGTGCCTCAATCAACTTGTCTTCAGGCATTTCACACTCATCACAAAGTTCTTTGATGGTTGGTGGACGCCCGAACTTCAGTTCAAGACGTGACTGGGCCTTTTGTACACGTGCGAGTGTGTCACCAGCGTGAACCGGAAGACGGATAGTGCGTCCAGTGTTGGCAATACCACGAGTAATTGCCTGGCGAATCCACCACGTTGCGTAGGTTGAGAATTTGAATCCCTTGCGCCAGTCGAACTTCTCAACGGCATGCATTAAACCAAGGTTTCCTTCTTGAATGAGGTCAAGAAGTGGAAGACCCGATGCCTGGTACTTCTTTGCAATAGAAACAACGAGTCGAAGGTTTGACTGAACGAAGTCACGCTCTGCAGTTTCACCACGGTGCACTGCGCGCTTCAATGCGAGCTTGTTGCTGGGGGTGATCTTTATTTTCTTGTCGTTCTCGGCGGCTTCAATCTGAGCCTTCGCTTCGCGACCTTCTTCAATGGTCTGAGCGAGAAATACTTCGTCGTCTTTGGTTAGAAGGGTGTACTGACCAATGTCTGAGAGGTAGAGACGTACAAGGTCTTCATCATCTCTATCTACGCGATCCTTAGCCATCATGCCCCCTACTGCTCTGCGGTGAATTCCGTACTGATAGTTATACGGAGGTAGGCAACTTAGCGGGAAAAGCCT
>CAIKVF010000265.1 GCA_903830745.1 uncultured Actinomycetes bacterium
CGTAAAGGTTGTCGCACCAAGGAGCATCAGCACTGTCTCTGGGACAGCGGTGCCTAAAAATACCCAGCCAACAATTGCTGACTTCTTTGCATTGCGAGGAACGTAACGTGTGTAGTCATTTGCACAGTTCGTCCAACCGAGTCCCGATAGAGCGAATACAAATGCGAGGGCTGCGCTGTAAAGCTCCCACCCACCGCTTACCCCGGTGTAGTTCGGTAGTGCATGTTTGATGTCGAAGTAGGCAAGCAATGCGAAGATTGCACCGAAGGGGATAATCATGGCTCTAAGAATTTTGACCATTGTTGCGTGACCGAAGTACGGGACGACTGCTTGAACACCAGCTGCAAAAATAATTAGTAGAACTTCGAAGCCACTACTGACATGAATGCCTGCCATCTGTAAGAGCACCAATGATGCTCCGACTATAAGTATGAGTCCCTCTGTTTCGAATCCGAGAAGTGTTATCCAATTGAAGAATGCAAAAAGTTTCGATCCCTCCACTCCGAAAGGGGCCCTATTAATTGTGAACCCAGTTGTCCCTGCCTCTGGCCCTTGGAGCGAAGCGATCCCAACGAGAAAGAAAGAAAGGTTTCCAATCAGAATCAAACTGATGGTTGTCGCGAAATTGAAACCAAAGCCCATTAAGAGGGCACCGTAAACAAAGTATTCAACGTTAAGAGATGAGCCTGCCCATAATGAGCCAATCGCCTTTGGTGTCGCCCACCGCTGAGATTCACTAATAAATTCAGTGCCAGTTGTTTCGATTACGAAAGCTTTAGAAGGACTGGAATGTTTTGAAGTCACGCATTATCTTCTCATTCGCTTCTTCACTGAACTGATGAATCTTTCAAAGCGCTGAAAATGAGATAGCAAGAAGTTAAATCGAACGATTTAGTGAATTAATACCATTTAAGTGAATACTTGAGACTAAAATAAATAACAACATTGCTCCCTGCTTTTTCGTATGAGTATTGGATTCGAATAAATCGCATACGTCAAAAACCCTTGGAATTAAAGGATTTTCGGTGCTCCTAATCCCGTCTGCGGAATTGTCATGAGCAAACTAGGCAAAGGCTTGACTTCTTGCTATGTTTATCGAAAGGGTGAAACGGCACAAGGCAATTTCACCGGGGGAAAGCAGGACAAAATGTCACTAGAGATGGACCGCAGGTCTTTTCTAACAAATTCAGCTGCCACTATTGGTGGAGTTGCAATGGCCGGAACTGTCGTTGACAGTCTTCTCGCCGGAGCTGCAAGTGCCGCAACTGTTGGTATCAACACAGGCACACCAAAAAGAGGCGGAACACTTACTGTTTCTCTGGAAGGTGACATCCTTTCATTGACAGCATTCAATGGACAGAAGGGTTCATGGGGCGCCTCACAGTACCCACGTGGAGCTGCAATTTACGACCCATTATTCAACGTTGCTACTGATGGAGTGACAATCCTCCCTGGACTTGGTCTCTCAATTACACCAAACGCAAACTTCACAGTTTGGACAATCCAACTTCGCCAAGGTGTGAAGTTCCACAACGGAACGACATTCAACGCTGACGTTGTTGTGAAGAACTACCAAGCAACAGGCCTTGACGCCAGCCCAGTTGGTCCAGCTATTGCACCGATCATTAAGAACGTTGTTAAGGGTGCCAACGACGACGAAGTTATCTACAACTGCGTAACTCCATTCTCAGGAATGCCTGCACAGCTTGCAGCATCACAGATCACCTACATGGCTGAGCC
>CAIKVF010000266.1 GCA_903830745.1 uncultured Actinomycetes bacterium
GCGCTCGCAATTGATTTGAGTCGGACCACGTAATTCCTTTCGCACTAAACAGTGCCACCGTACTCTGAACTAGCTGACTGCGGACGTGGCTAATCCAACATGAATGTTGAATTAGCCCTTGGTGGGCCAGGAGGGATTTGAACCCCCGTAGGCAAAGCCGTCTGGTTTACAGCCAGATCCCATTGGCCACTCGGGCACTGACCCGTCGAGAATCCTACTTCGCATTGCGCCCTCACTTCCAACCGGCCTTCAGCATCTACCATTTAGCCATGCCTAGTTTTGACATTGTCTCTGAAATTGACCTGCAAGAAGTACGAAATGCAGTGGATCAAGCCAACCGTGAAGCATCGACGCGCTTCGACTTCAAGAACACGAACCCAGTGATTGAGTTCACTGAAAAGGAACTCAAGCTCGCTTGCTCAACCGAAGACCGACTACGTGCGCTCTATCAATTGCTCGAAGAAAAGCTCGTGAAGCGTCAAGTCTCGCTGAAGACACTTGACCCACAAAAAATTGAAGAAGCAAGCCAAGGCGCTGCTCGTCAACGTGTTGTTCTAAAAGCAGGCATCTCGCAAGAGATTGGTAAGAAGATCAACAAGATGGTGAAGGAATTCGGAATTAAAAATCTGAGCTCATCAATTCAAGGCGATCAAGTTCGCGTTACTGGAAAGCAACGCGACGATCTTCAAACAGCAATGGCGAAGTTCAAAGAAGCGGACATGGAAGTGCCGCTTCAGTTCACAAACTTTCGCGACTAAAGGCTGACTGCCTTTTCCTCATCGCTGAGGTGATCTTCAATGTCTCGGAGTTTGTTCGTGTGAAAGATTTTGTTAAAGAGCAAAATCTTTAGAACCCAGAACACCCCGAAGCTGAGCAAGTTAACGCCAGCAATTAAGAACGTGTTGAACAAGTGGTGCCAATTGTGAGTGTGTACGAGATGCTTCACAAAAGAAGCACCAATCATGGAGAACGAAATTCCCATTCCAGAAATTGAGAGGTACGGAAGTACTTCTTTTCGAATGTGGCTCTTGCCTTTTTTACCCCACGCCCATGAGCGGCTGAGGTAGTAGCCAGGAATTACAGCGACGAGGTTTCCAAACAAAGTTGCGCCAAGGACACCATGGATGAGGTGAAAACCGTACGAAATAATAATTCCGAGGAATGAAACCGAAGTAGTGATGACAGAGCTAAGTCCGAAACGAATTATTTTCTTTCCGTCGTGAGTTTTCGACCACGCGAGAACTTCACGAATGTTCTTAGGCATAGTAACGACTCTACTTCGCATTGGCTTGGTTGACCCTAAGTGCAGGTAATTCTTAGTGCTGACAAAGGGCACGCTCCGAAGTGCCAGAATAGAAGCATGTCTGAATCTTTAGAGTTTCTTGTGAACCTGCTGGACCTTGAAGATATTGAAGTGAATATCTTTCGCGGCGTTCATCCAAAAGAAGAGCGCCAACGCACATTCGGCGGGCAAGTTGCCGCGCAGGCGCTCATGGCCGCAGGACGAACTGTCGAAAACATAAAAGTGCACTCACTGCACTCATACTTCTTGCGATCAGGAGACCCAACGACTCCTATCCTTTACGAAGTCGACCGAATTCGTGATGGGAAAAGTTTTGCAACTCGTCGAGTTGTTGCAATCCAACATGGAAAAGCTATCTACAACATGCAGGCCAGTTTCCACAATGAAGAAGTAAGCCTTGAGCACCAAATCCCTATGCCCGACGCACCGGACCCAGAATCAATCCTTCCTCTGTTTGAGCGAGTGAAGGACGAGAACGGTGCCATTGATGAGTGGTTTAAGCGAAAGCACCCAATTGATCAACGCTTTGTTGGTGAACTCCCTTGGCACGCGAATAGAAGCAAAGAACCACAAAAGCAAATTTGGATTAAAGCTGACGGAACATTGCCAGACGATCCACTGCTTCACGCATGTGTTGTCACGTACGCAAGTGACATGAGTTTGTTTGACACAATTCTTGCCCCTCACTCAATCCGCTGGGACACTGGTGGATTCATGGGCGCAAGCCTCGACCACTGCATGTGGTTCCATCGTGACGTTCGAGCAGACCAGTGGCTTCTCTACGACACAGACTCGCCAATTGCACATGGTGCACGTGGACTTGCGCGTGGTTTCCTCTTTAACCAAGCAGGAGAACTTTGTGTCTCAATGGTTCAAGAAGGACTCACTCGAGTCATTGAACCAAAACTCATTAAGTAGTTACTACTTACGATCCTTCATAGGAACGTAGTTTCGAACCTCTTCACCAATGTAGAGCTGACGTGGACGAGAAATCTTTACGTCCTGATCAAGCAATTCTTGGTAGTGAGCAAGCCAACCTGATGTGCGAGGAATTGCAAACAACACCGTGAACATTTCTGGTGGAAAGCCCATTGCCTGGTAAATGATTCCTGAGTAGAAGTCAACGTTCGGATAGAGACGACGTGAGATGAAGTAGTCATCCTTGAGCGCAATTTCTTCGAGCTTGAGTGCAATGTCGAGAAGTGGATTCTTGCCCGTTACCTTGAACACATCATCTGCGGTCTTCTTAATGATTGTTGCGCGTGGGTCAAAGTTTTTGTAAACACGGTGACCGAATCCTTGAAGAATGGCCTTGCCTTGCTTCACGGTTTCAATGTACGCAGGAATGTTCTCGATGCTGCCAATTTGATTCAGCATCTTGAGCACTGCTTCATTAGCCCCACCGTGTCGCGGTCCGTACAGCGTTGCGGCTGCGGCGGCTGTTGCAACATACGGGTCTGCGTGTGCTGATCCAGCAACGCGCATGGCTGTTGTTCCAGCATTTTGTTCGTGATCTGCGTGCAAGATAAAGAGAACGTCAAGAGCTTTTGCAAGCACTGGGTCTGGCTCAAAGCGTGGTTCAGCAATCTTCCACATCATTGAAAGGAAGTTTTCTGTGTAGCCGAGGCTGTTGTCTGGATACACGAACGGCATTCCTACAGAGAATCGGTGTGCAGCAGCAGCGAGTGTTGGCATCTTTGCGATGAGTCGAACAATTTGTCGATTCAATGTTTCTTTTTCGTCAAGAACTTTTGAGTCCTTGTAATACGTAGAAAGTGCAGCCACCGCAGATACGAGCATTCCCATTGGGTGAGCGTCGTAGTTGAATCCTTCTAGGAACCGCTTTCGAACGTTTTCATGAATGAACGTGTGGTGCGTAACTTCTTTGCTCCAGGTAGCAGATTGTTCTGCGTTTGGAAGCTCTCCGTGCATGAGGAGATACGCAACCTCTAGGTATGTTGAGTGCTCAGCAAGTTGCTCAATGGGATAGCCACGGTACCTAAGAATGCCCGCTTCCCCATCAAGGTATGTAATTGAAGATTCAGCCGCAGCGGTAGCCATAAAGGCTGGGTCGTAGACCCACAGGCCAGGAGCGGCCTTGATGATTTCCTTCGCAGATACCCCACCATTTTCGATTGGAATTTCTAAAGAGTCGCCAGTCCGGTTATCGGTAACGGTTATCGACTGCTTCACAATGCCTCACTTATTAATTGGGTGCGTACCCATTGTAGGCGAGCTTTTGTCGAAAAAACCTAAGAATTATTACCGGAAGGTGACATTACAACTGAGTACACCTTTGTCCTTGTCATACCTACAGCACCTGGAGCTCCGTCAACGGAGATAGTTAATGTTGCACGCTGGCCAGCCTTAGTTTTTAAGGATTTTGGCAAAAAACCGTACGCATGATTAGGCCCAAGCGTTGCCTTCAAGCTCTGAGATTGATAAACGCCTTTGCCATTAGTTGGCTGAAATGTGATTGTCAGTATTACTGGTTGGTTCACATAGCTCGCATTCATTACTGAAACTGCAAGATTCACTCTGGTCACTGGGGCGAGAAGTAGAACTCCTTGCGACGCGGGAAGCGGCGAAGGACGTACCGAAACTGCTGCGATTCCAATTCCACGCGTGACTCGCAACGTCGGCGAAGACGCCAGAGAAGAGAGAGTGCCCATGTGGTGCAACGAACCAACGAGATTTGTAAACGAGAGGAGTTGAGCTCGACCTGGCTCTTTTCGAAGACCGAAACGGTCGCGGTCCCATTTTTGTTTGAGCAACGTCAGTGAAGAGTGTGAGCTTGGTGTTTTGCCAAGCGTGATTCCAGGTAGTTGCAGATCATCACTCACAGATTGAATAACAGAAGTGAGGATGTCAATTCTTGATTCAGTTATAGAAACAAACTCAGTATTGATGTGATGCGCCAATGTTGGGCTCTTGAGCAACTGAACATCTGTCTCCCACTGTGGCAGCTCAAGTGCAAGCTGTTGAAGACGCGCCGCAAAAACTGGGCGAGTTAAATTAGATCCATTTTGCAGAAGGAACGATAACCGCGAATCAAAGTTATTTTGTTTCTGGACTAGCGAGTTCGCGAGCGTCGCAAAGCTTAAATTTTCGCTTCGACGAGGGCTACTTGCTTGATGCGCAGAAGTATTGATGTCACGCGCGAAGAGAAGCACCAGCAATGTGATGAGAACTGCCAACCCAATAAATATTGACTGGACACGACGTTGAGCGCGAGTGCGGGCCACGAGTAAAGAACTTACTCACTCAACGTGGATGGAGAAACAACTAGTGAATCAAGCAAATTATTCATCATCAAGTTCGTAGTCACTATCGCCAGACTGTTCAACAGTTTCGAATGCAGCGACCATTTCATCAAGGGCCTTGGTGTCTCCACCAATCCCCTTGGACTGGGCCAGGCTTTCAACTTGTTCAACACTCTTGCGGAGCGTTCCAAATACTCGTCCAGTGGTGACCGCTTTGAGTTTTTTCTGCATCTTTTCAAATGACTTATAGATGTCATTCAAGTTGTTTACGTAGTGTGTCCACGCTTTACCAAATGACGTAAGCAGTCGAAGAACTTCATTCGCTTCTTGTGCCATGTTGAAGCTTGAGCTCGCCTGGCGAACAACGCCTAAGAATGCGTACAAGGTAAGTGGTGAGCAGAGCAGCACCTTCTTATTGATTGCGTCATCGATCAAACTTGGTCGTTCATTTTGAATGAAGCCAAGAATTCCTTCGTTTGGGATGAAGAGCAAAACGTAGTCAATTGCATTCTTGTTTGACTGCTCGACGTAGTCGCGGTCTTCGAGTTCTTTGACCCGTTGTTCAACATTCTTTAAGAATGATTCCTTGTACATCTTCTGTGAGTTCTCATCACTTGCTTCGAAATACTTCAGATAGTTCTCAAGCGGGAACTTCGAGTCAAGATACAAAACACGATCTGGTGGAAGAAAGAAACTGTAGTCAGGCTTACCGCCACCTTCTAGTTTCTCTTGACGTTCGTAATTAATTCCGCGTTCGAATCCTGACTGGGTCAAAATGTCTTCGAGCATTCGCTCGCCCCAGTTTCCGCGGCCTTGCGAGCTCGATAGAACTTTGTTTAGCGCTTGTGTTTGAAACGCAAGCCCATTCACTGCAGTGTCAACACTTCCGAAACGCTCAATGTTCATTTCGCGCAAGTTCTTAAGTTCGCCCTGTAATTCGCTTACTTGTTTATCAATTGCTTCACGGTAGGTCTTTAGCGTGTTGTCAATTTCTTCGGCACGCTTTCCAAGTTCGTCACCACCGGACTTTGCAACCTGGGTTGCAGCGAGATTGATTGACTCGTTACGGTCCTCACGTGCTCTCTCAGTGAGATCAGTGAGCGCTTCAGCAAACTGACTCTTTACGACACGTTCAATGTCTGCAGCGGTAAGCGCTACACCTGTTGGAACTTCTGCTGTGGAAGCTTTCTTATTTGAAGACTTGAGAAGTAGTGCGACTAAGAGGCCAACCGCGAGACCCGCAACACCAAAAATAATTCCGTTCATGACAAACCCCTTTGTTCTATTTGAACACCATAGGTAGCCGGTGTAACACCTTTAAAAGAAAAGGTATTTTCCTAGGAAAGAATGCTGATGAGTTCTTCAGCAATTTGCACTGTATTAAGTGCTGCACCCTTACGTAGGTTGTCATTGCTGACAAAGAACGAAAGGCCATTCTTCACAGTTTCGGCTGGGCGGATACGGCCAACGAAGCTTGGGTCCTTGCCCGCAGCCAGACGTGGTGTCGGCATTTCGTGAAGAACAACACCTGGCGCATTAGAAAGAATTTCTGTTGCCTCTTGAGGTGAAATTGGTCGATCAAAACTTGCGGTGATCGAAAGTGAGTGACCGGTGAATACTGGAACTCGGACGCAGGTCGCCGCAACAAGCAGTCCAGGTATTTCAAGAATTTTGCGACTCTCGTCACGAAGCTTCTTTTCCTCAACTGTTTCGAGTCGGTCGTCATCAACCATGTCACCAGCCATAGGGATCACGTTGTGCGCAATGGTGTTAGGGAACTTAACTCCAGGAGTCATTTCAATTCCTGCACCATCAAACGTTAAAACTCGAATGTCACGCTGCACAGATGCTTCAACTTGACCAGCAAGTTCATCAACGCCGTCTCGTCCAGCACCACTGACAGCTTGGTATGTAGAAACGGTAAGCGATGTAAGCCCTGCAGCTAAGTGCAGCGGCTTAAGTACTGGCATTGCCGCCATGGTTGTGCAGTTCGGGTTAGCAACAATTCCCTTAGGGATGTTGTGAAGAGTGTGTGCGTTAACTTCAGAAACAACAAGTGGAACGTCAGGGTCACTGCGCCACGCTGAAGAGTTGTCAACAACAATTGCACCAGCAGCAGCCATCAAAGGTGAAATGGCGCGAGAAGCAGTTGCGCCCGAAGATGCAAGAACAATCTGAATTCCTGAGAAGTCTGCCGTTGAAGCGTCTTCAACAACAATTTGCTCCCCATTCCAGTCGAGGAACGTTCCAGCTGAGCGTGATGAACCGAAGTAACGGATCTCATCAACTGGGTAATTACGCTCGCGAAGAATCGCTCGCATGACTGTTCCTACTTGACCTGTGGCTCCAATAATGGCAATTCGCATGGGATAAGTCTAGTTCGCGTCTAGCCCAAACGCAGTGTGAAGGAAACGCACAGCGTCTCCAACCTTGTCTGCGCGAAGAACACAAGAGATTCGAATTGAGCTCGTTGAAATCATTTCAATGTTGATTCCATTATTTGAAAGTGTTTCAAACATCAGAGCCGTTACCCCAGCACTCGACTTCATGCCCGCGCCAACAATTGAAACACGTCCAATGTTGTTGTCAGTGGTAACTGATGCAGCACCAATTACTGATTTAACTTTTTCGCATACGTCTGTTGCGGCGTCAAGATCAGTAAGGGCAACTGTGAACGAAATGTCCGTTAGTCCGTTGGCTCCGGTGTTCTGGACAATCATGTCAACGTTGATGCCTTCATTGGCGAGCTCACGGAACAACTTCGCAGCGATGCCCGGCTTGTCGGGTACACCACCGACCGTGATTTTTGCCTCAGACGTATCGTCGGTAATTGCGGTAACAACTGCTTCTTCCATAGTGGGGTCCTCCTCCACAATCCAGGTTCCTGGTTCCCAGGTAAAACTTGATCGAACATGTAATGGCACACCATGACGACGTGCAAATTCAACTGAGCGCAACATCAGTACACGGCCGCCAGTCGCAGCCATTTCCATCATCTCGTCAAAAGAAATTTTGTCTAAGCGGTGCGCCTTTGGAACAACTCGCGGGTCAGCGGTGTACACACCCGTTACGTCGGTGTAGATCTCACATACATCAGCACCAAGTGCAGCAGCGAGTGCAACTGCAGTTACGTCTGATCCTCCGCGACCAAGTGTGGTGATGTCGTGATCGGTTGAGACACCTTGGAACCCTGCAACAACGGGGACCTTCCCAGCATCGATTGCTTCACGAATGCGTTCAGGACGCATTTCAAGAATTTTGGCTCGAGTGTGGTCGGTGTCAGTAATAATTCCGGCCTGTGAACCTGTGAATGAAGCAGACTGCACGCCTTGGTCGGCAAGCGCCATAGAAACAAGGGCCATTGAGATTCGCTCACCGGCGGTGAGGAGCATGTCGAGTTCACGTGGCGGACGTGTCGGGGAAACTTCGTCAGCCAATTTGATTAGTTCATCGGTGAACTTACCCATTGCTGATACAACAACGACAACTTCATTGCCTTCGGCGCGAGTTTTAGCAACATGGCTGGCGACAGCACGAATACGTTCAGCATCGCCTACTGACGTTCCACCGTACTTTTGAACAACAAGAGCCATCAAGTAATTCTAGTTGAGGGCTTCTACCCCCTTGAAGGCCTAGTAAAGTCGCTTCATGGCTACTACTAAACGTGAACGACAAAAAGCGGCACGCCGCGAAAAGATGGAACGACTTCAAAAAGAATCCAAAAGGCGTCAGACTCTTCGACGCTGGGTAATTATTTCAATAGTCGGCGCAATGGTTCTCGGAACCGGTGCTGCGCTGTTTTCTGGGGGCTCAAGCACAACAACAACAACAACAACGACGACACTTGCAACAACAACCACAACAATGGCTCAGGGGTCAACAACGACAACTGGTGCAGTCACGACTTCGACAATCGCGGCGAGCGTTTCAACGTTCCAACCAATCCCCGCAGCAGACCGCTCAGCTGCCGGAAAGTTTGGATCTGAGCCAACCGTTACCGTGCCAACTAGTGCCGCACCAACGCAAATGCTTTCGAGTGACCTCATTGCAGGAACTGGCGCAGCTGCAAAGGCTGGCGACACGCTCCAGATGCAGTACGTTCTCGCTACATACTCAACTCACAAAGTTCAGCAGTCTTCATGGACTTCATCGCCATTTAGTTTCAAGCTTGGCACTGGACAAGTTATTAAGGGCTGGGACCTAGGAATCGTTGGCATGCGTGAGGGCGGACGACGTGAACTCATCATTCCTGCATCACTTGGATATGGCGCACAGTCACCTGGTAACGGCATCGCAGCAAACGACACACTCGTATTCGTAGTTGACCTTTTGAAGGTCACAAAGGGTTAATCATGAGTGACAACATTCCAAACGCAGACGGATCAAGTGCACAGCGTCAGAAGTTTGACGCTGCACCACCCATGATCATTGATCCAGCAAAGAACTACTCAGCGACAATGGTCACGTCAAAGGGAACACTAGAAATTGTTCTTGATGCAGCGGGCGCACCAAACACAGTGAACAGTTTTGTGTTCTTGTCACGTTGGCACTACTACGACGGGATTGTTTTTCACCGCGTGATTCCTGGTTTCGTTCTTCAAGGTGGCGACCCAACTGGCACCGGCGCCGGTGGACCTGGGTACCGCTTCAAAGACGAACTTCCAAAAGCTGGACGTTACGAACTTGGATCACTCGCTATGGCTAACGCAGGACCTGACACCAATGGTTCACAGTTCTTCGTAATCTCTGGACCAGATGGCATGCGCCTACCGCCGCTCTACGCACTATTCGGCAAGGTCGTCAAGGGCCTTGACGTTGTTGCAGCAATTGATGCAATCGGAACAGGCAGCGGACGTCCGCAAGAAGACGTAATCATCGAGTCTGTGACTATTACTGAGTCATAAGAACTTGGCCCTAGCGGCCAAGGCATACATAACGAAGTCCTCTCGACTGGCTCGACACGGCTACTGGCAAGTAATCTTCTGAAATGACGTTCACAAAAATTGGCATTTTAGGTTCAGGCATTATGGGCAGCGGAATTGCAGAAGTATCTGCAGCCGCCGGGGCAACAGTGATTCTTAGGAGTCGTTCACAAGAAACGGCTGACAAGATGCTGGCTGGACTCGAGAAGTCCCTTGCGAAGCAAGTCGAAAAAGGAAAGCGCACTCAAGAAGACGCTGACCAGATCCGTGCTCGCGTTAGTGCAACCACCAATCTCACAGACCTTGCAGACTGCGACCTCATCATTGAGTCAGTAGTTGAGAACCTTGATGTTAAGAAGCAGATCTTTAAAGAGCTTGA
>CAIKVF010000267.1 GCA_903830745.1 uncultured Actinomycetes bacterium
TAAAGGCATCTTCAAGATTTTCAAGCGTTCCGTAGTGATCAAGATGATCAGGCTCAACGTTTAATAGCCCTAATGCGAATGGGGTGAGTTCGCTAAAAGTTCCGTAGCTTTCGTCCACCTCCATCAGAAGTGCAGGACTTCCCCAGTGGCCGTTAGAGCCAACACCGAGCACCGCAGCTCCAAGGAGACGACCGTCATCTCTACCCGCAGCCTTTAGAACACAAGCCATCATTGAGGTTGCAGTGGTCTTTCCGTGTGTGCCTGTTAAGCCAACTACTGGCGCAAGCGCGCCGAGCTCACGAAGAAGGCCAACACGGCTCAACATGGTCAGACCTTGTTGCTTTGCTGCAACGAACTCAACATTGTCCTCTTTAACCGCAGGCGACCAGAGCACAACAGATGCATTAGCAACTGATGCTGCGCTGTGACCAACGTGCACAGTTATTCCAGAATTTTTAAGTTCATCTAGTACTGGCGAATCAGTTGCGTCACTGCCAGAGACCTTGCAACCCATTTCCAAAAGTAGACGTGCAACCCCGCTCATCCCAGCTCCGCCAATTCCAATGATGTGGACATTTGGGTGTGAAGAGAGAATGCTCATTGACGTGCAACTCCTAGTACGTGCGTAGCGATGCTTCGAGCAGCGTTTGGCTTTGCAAGTGAAGCAATAGATGCACCCATTGTAATTTTGTTCTTAAGAATTGATTCAAGTGCGCCACCGAGAAGTGTTGCATTGAGATCGGCGTCACGAATCATTACTGCGCCACCAGAGGCGACAACTTGCTCGGCATTCTTTGTTTGGTGGTCCCCAGGTGAGCCAGGTAGTGGAATCAAAACGCTTGGGATTCCGAGCTGACATACTTCGCCAACCGTCATAGCCCCAGCTCGAGTAATCGCAACATCACACAGCGCCCAAAGTTCAGTCATTTCACCAAATGGAATAATCCGGTAGTCAAGCCCATTACAGACTGGTGCGCTGTTTTTAACAAATTCAAAGTCACGTCTGCCTGTTACGTGGATAAGCGTGAGTGAATCTTTGCTAGACCAAAGCTTTGCTAATTCAACTACGGCGGTATTCACACTCTTGGCGCCTAGAGAACCGGTCATAACAATGACAACATCATTCGTGCTCTCGATTGGTGGATTTGCGGATTGTCTGAGCTGCGTTCGAGCTTGTTCGCTTCGATCAAGTGTTTCTAAGGAAGTACGAATTGGAACACCAGTTGTGACGCAATTCTTCATAGAACTATCAAATGCGGTGCAGCGAAGTGCTGCATGCTTTACGAGGTAATGCTGCGACGCACTTGGAATCGCATCAAGCTCTACAGACACCAGAGGAATTCGCCACAGCGCACCAGCAAGTGAGGTCGAAAATGACGCGTAGCCACCGACAGAAACAATCACGCGTGGTCGCCAGATGCCAATATTGATAATTGAAATTACAACAGCTGCGCCCAGTGAAAGTACTGCTCCAAGGTTTGTGAGGAGTGCCTTAGGACTAAATGACCTACGCAGCCCCCTTCCAGGCAGCAACGTGAGGCGAATGTCTCCACTCAGCAAATCTTTTTCTTGACCACGACGGCTTCCTACGTAACGAATTTCATTTTTTGCAACTCCGAGAGCCTGCAGCTGTTCAGCAATAGCGAGCATTGGGAAAATGTGCCCACCGGTTCCACCGCCAGTAATAACGATGGGGCGCGTCATTAGTACTCCTGGTGGTCTCGGTATGAACGAGGACGTGCTTGGCGTGGTTGAGTGCGTGATTCAAACTCTGCTCGAAAGTCGGTATCGGCGTACTCGCGGAATGTGAGGTCACCTGAACGACTCGTGTCGTGAGCAATGTTGTAGAGGATTCCAACTGCAGCGAGTTCAGTAATAAGCGCCGTCCCCCCATACGAGAAGAACGGAAGAGGAATTCCAGTCACCGCCCACCATCCAACGACCGATGCAATATTCACAATTGACTCAAAGATGATCCATGTCGTGATTCCAATAACAATGAACCTGTAGCTCTGATTTGTGCAACGCTGCGCAATTCGAACTGCAGCAAATAGAAACGCCAAGAAAAGAGCAATCACTACAAGTGAACCAATGACTCCGAGCTCTTCTCCAACAATTGTGTAAATAAAGTCCGTGTGTGGATTAGGTAGAAAGCCCCACTTCTCGCGACTATGTCCGAGTCCGAGACCGGCCACTCCGCCGGCACCAAATCCAATTTTTGATTGGTACAACTGGTATCCACTTGACGCGAGATTTTGACTTGGGTGTAAGAAAGCTAAGAATCGCTGAGCGGAATAAGGCTTCATTGCCATGTAGCCAAAAAAACCTATGACTGAAAGCACAGCAACACGAGTTTGTACCCACTTAGATAGTCCACCAATCGCCAGCATTGAAAATGCGATGACAAGCACCACGGACGATGTCCCAATGTCAGGTTCAAGA
>CAIKVF010000268.1 GCA_903830745.1 uncultured Actinomycetes bacterium
AGGTAAAACTCTCATCGCTAACTATGCGATTGGTCGGGTGCTAGAACGCGGAGAACGAGCCTTTTATACAACGCCTCTCAAAGCACTGTCGAATCAAAAATTCCACGAGTTATCAAAACTCTTCGGAAAAGATCGCGTAGGACTCTTAACTGGCGACACATCAATTAACCGCAACGCCGAAATTGTTGTCATGACCACCGAAGTGCTTAGAAACATGTTGCTCACAGAATCAACTCAGATTATGACGCTGGGCTTAGTTGTCCTTGATGAAGTTCACTACCTCCAAGATCAGTTCCGAGGGGGAGTATGGGAAGAAGTAATTATTCTCACCCCATCTTCAGTTCGATTTGTTGCACTTTCTGCAACCATTGGTAACGCAGGTTTTGTAGGGGAGTGGTTTGAGTCAGTTCGAGGACCAACCACAGTAATTATTGAAAAGACACGTCCAATCGAGCTCCACAATCATTTTGCGATTGTTCGTCGTGGCCAGCCATACGCCGAGATTTCCGACCTGATTCACGAAGGTCGACTTTCTGATGAAGCTCGCAAGGTTGACAACATGATGAAGAACACGAGGCGTTTTCGCCCGGGTCCTAAGTGGAAGGGCCCGAAGTCATCAGCACCGCCGCCGCCTTTTAGAGCACCGAGACGAAGCGAACTACTTCAAACATTAGAGAAGGAAGGGCTCCTTCCAGTCATTGTGTTCATTTTCTCTAGAGCCGCCTGCGATGATGCAGTTAGCCAAATCAGGCGTGATGGGCTCTTGTTCACCACGCCCGAGCAGCGACGTGAAATTGAAGATATTGCACAAAGCCGATTACTCAACTTCAGCGAAGATGACCTGAAGGCGCTTGACTATAACGAATTTATTGACTGTCTACGTCGTGGCATCAGTGCTCACCACGCCGGAATGGTCCCAGCATTCCGCGAAATTGTTGAAAAGTGTTTCGAGGATGGCCTGCTCGCTGTTGTATTTGCAACCGAAACATTGGCGCTTGGTGTAAACATGCCAGCACGCTCGGTAGCTCTTGAGAGGTTCACAAAGTACTCCGACTCTGGTCGCAAGTTCCTTACTAGTGGAGAGTTCTCTCAAATGACTGGACGCGCGGGTAGGCGTGGATTGGATATTGAGGGACATGCGATTGTTTGCTTCACTAATGAAGTTGAATTCCACGATGTCGGAAGAGTGGCCTTAGCTCCACCTTCTGAACTGCACTCATCATTTAGACCGACGTACAACTTCACATCGAACCTCATCAATCACTTTGAGTTCGAAACAGCTCTTGAAGTGGTGCAGTGCTCATACGCTCAGTTCGAAACGGACCGCCGTGCAACGCCATCAAAGCGACCTCTTGGCGATCAGATGATTGCTCGCCACAAGGTTTTAGAGGAACTTGGTTACGCCGAAGGATGGAAGTTAAATAAGCAGGGTCAACTGCTTCGATCGATTTATCACGAATGTGACCTTTTGATTGCCGAGTCAATCACCAGTGGCGTCTTCGAAGACTTAGAGCCGGCGCAACTTGCTGGACTGCTCTCATGTTTCGTATTTGAGTCAAAACGCTCAACGAGAGCACCGCACGCTGGCAAGAACGTAACCACCAAGAAGAAGAGCATAAATGACCGACTCGGTAGTGAGCGTCGAGCAAACATCACTGATCGACTTCACGAAATCCAGACCAACAACGCACTCATCAGAGAAGTCGAAGAACGATACAAAGTTCCACACACCAAGGAACCAGACGGCAAATTTGCAACGACTATTACGGCCTGGGCGAGAGGGTCTTCACTCAGCGTGGTCCTTGACCTCGCAGATGCTGAAATTGGTCAGACCTCTCCGGGTGACTTTGTTAGAAATGCCAAACAGGTAGCAGACCTCTGTGAGCAGTTGGCACGAATGAGCGACCTCACGGCAGTGGCTGAAGTAGCCGCTGAGGCCCGTGATTACGTGCTCAGAAGCGTGGTTGCTGGGGCTTCTAGCGTCCACCCTTAAGGGAGTTTTGCGCTCTAATCTTTTCTATCCATGCACTCTTATGCCGTTGAAGAATTCACAGAAGAAGAAGCAACAATCCTTCGTCGTTATTTCACGAATCTAGAGTCACCTGTCTTTGCCCTTGTAAACCTTCCAGAGGTTGTTAAAGGTGCCTTATTCGCTCGCTACTCACGCAGCACGAAGAGTCTTCGCAGGTTGTTCCTTGATGAGTTCATTGGCGACCTAGACCTCACCGGTGACATTGGCATTGACGCAACAATCGGTCTTGATAAAGCTGAAAGCCTCTACGAGAAGATCTTCTTTGAATACGGAGATGACTCTGTTGCACAGCTTGGTGGAGTTCACCTCGCATGCGAACAGGCAAGCAATGTGCTCACCAAAGTTCTCGAGTGGGGAAGGCTCATGAGTTACCTTGAGCAGTCAACTCGCTACCTCGGCTACGACAAGCGCCTGAGCAATGGTCACTACCGCTACTACCGAGACCATGACGTGACCATGTCATCGCTTGGTGCTCGCTACGTTGGCGAAATGGACCGCATGTTCGATACGTATGCGGAGCTACTCCCACAGCTCGTTGAGTGGCTAACTAAGAAGTTTCCAA
>CAIKVF010000269.1 GCA_903830745.1 uncultured Actinomycetes bacterium
CCAAATGCTGCAGCGACGGTCGATGTACTCACTGGATCGACACTAATACAGTCAAGATGAGTATCTCTTAATTAGTGCTCGATGTTGCATGATCACGCTTCCACTGCCAGTGTCGCCAGGTAGTGAGGCCCACCACTATTGCGTTCATAACTACTGATGAAATGTTCACAATCACCGCGGTAGG
The DNA here is from genome assembly GCA_903830745.1 of uncultured Actinomycetes bacterium. Lineage (GTDB taxonomy): Bacteria > Actinomycetota > Acidimicrobiia > Acidimicrobiales > RAAP-2 > RAAP-2. The sequence goes on from CAIKVF010000269.1 coordinate 185, forward strand.
ACGATGTTGCGTTGCAAAATAAAAAGCCCAAAGACCATTTGAGGTAACGCTCCACACCCACGCAGCCGCCGACACACCTTCAACATCTTTTTCTTTAATGCAGCGAATAATTTGCGGGAAGCGATTTGTTGCTGCAACAAATCCCATGCCGAGAACACCTACGGCCCAACCACCAAGCATGGTTGGCACGGCCCCAAAGATAAGCACGTACACACCTGTTTTCAAAAGTACGGTGCGATTCTCTCTAACTCCTAAGAGCGCCAGCAGTGCAAATTGCAAAGGGGCAGTGATTATGGTTCCAATTGATGAAGGAGCGTTATGCGTAGCGAAGCCGTAGAGGATCCAAAAGATACTCATCCAGGCAAAGATCGACCACGTCCCTACTGAGATCCCATCAATTCCAACTGTCTTTGCTCGGTAGTACTGCGAGTAATTCATGGCAAAGCCAAGAAGGACACAGATCCAGCTAAGTATCGTGAAACCTTCGAAGATGCCCATGGAGAACGAGGCTACTTCGCTACGTCGTTGATTCAGTTGCTTTGGTTTATTTTTTCAAACTGTCGGTGGCGCAACCAAGCAAGATACAAAATAAAAACATTTGTTGTCCCTGAACAAATTGTTGCCACACCCGCTGCAAGGTAGTCGCTACCCAGATAGTACGTAACCCACAAAACTGAGGCAATCACTGCGTTTAGCCAGTACGCCTCCGAAACACCAGTTGCGTCTCTGACTTTTATAAGTTTTATTAATTGCGGAGACCTATTAATCACCATGGCGAATGCGGTGCCATAAATTCCACCCGACCAGCCCCAAAGTAACGCTGGCAGCACACATGTCACAAAAATGAATACGGAGCTCTTCGCAACTGTTTTCCAGTCGTCCCAGAACTTCAGCCGCATGATGACATCAATTTGAAGCGGCAAAATAAGAAGTGAACCCATGATTGCTTGCCACGAGTGTGCAAAGCAGCCATAGAGAATCCAAAAAACTCCCATTTCGGTGAACATGATCCACGTGGCTAGCGAAATACCCTCAATGCTCACTCGACGAGCTCTTTGCTGCTGAGAATAAGCGCCAATCACGGCAAGGGTAACTGCCGACCAGCCACAGAGAAAATAAATTGTCGTGGCCTTCACGTACGTAAGGCTACTTAGATACGGGGTTACCTGCGACGATTAGCAGCAGAAATTACAGCTTCAAGTGAAGCGTCAAGAATTGAAGAACTCATTCCAACGCCCCACCATGTATTGCCTTCAGCATCTTCAGCTTCTACATAGGCAACTGCTGAAGCTTCTGATCCGGCAGTGAGCGCGTGCTCGTGGTAGTCACGGACTTTGAAGTTGACATCAATCTCATCTCGAAGTCCAGACATGATTGCATCAATCGGACCATTGCCCTCACCCTTTACGGTGATGTGATTACCGTCTACGAGTACTTGCGCAAAAATTCGTGTGCTGTTCTTATCAGCAGTTACTTCACTAGAAATAAGTTGCAGCGTCGGGTTTTCAGGTAGATACGTTGTTGTAAAGACGTTCCAGATGTCAGCAGGGGAAATTTCTTTGCCGGTCTTTTCCGTAACTTCTTGAACGCGCTTAGAGAATTCAACTTGCATTGCGCGTGGAAGATCAAGCCCGTGCTCTGAGTCAAGCAAGTACGCAACCCCACCCTTTCCAGACTGGCTATTGACACGGATGATTGCCTCATAGGTGCGACCAGTGTGCTTAGGGTCAATCGGAAGATACGGCACTTCCCAGAATTCATAGGAATCACCAATAGCGGCCATTCCCTTTTTGATGGCATCTTGGTGTGATCCAGAGAATGCGGTGTAGACAAGTTCGCCAACGTAAGGGTGTCGCATGTGTACGGGAAGGCGGTTCGCGTACTCAGCAACGTGACGAGCCTTGTCAATGTCTCTGATGTCGAGTTCAGGGTCAACGCCTTGTGAGAACAAGTTCAGTGCAAGGTTGACAATGTCAACGTTTCCAGTGCGTTCTCCATTACCAAACAGCGTTCCTTCGACTCGGTCGGCTCCTGCGAGCACACCAAGTTCTGCAGCAGCAACGCCAGTGCCACGGTCATTGTGTGGGTGCAGCGAAAGAATCACGGACTCACGATTCTTCACATTACGTAGGAACCATTCAATGGAGTCGGCGTAGAGGTTAGGTGTGTACATCTCAACGGTTGCTGGCAAGTTAAGAATGATTGGATTTTCTGCAGTTGGCTTGATGACGTCAACTACTGCATTGCAAACTTCGAGTGCGTACTCAAGTTCAGTACCGGTGTAACTCTCTGGTGAGTATTCGTAACGGAACTGCGTAGTTGGAGAAGTAGCTTCAAGCGTCAAGCAGTACGCCGCAGCGTCTGTGGCAATTTTCTTGATGCCATCTTTATCGAGACCAAAAACAACTCGACGTTGCAACGTAGAAGTTGAGTTGTAGAAGTGAATAATTGCCTTCTTCGCACCCTTTACTGATTCGTAGGTGCGCTCAATAAGTTCTTCGCGGCACTGTGTCAATACTTGAATGGTGACGTCGTCTGGAATTAGATCATTTTCGATGATGTGTCGCACGAAATCAAAGTCCGGCTGACTTGCTGATGGGAAACCAACCTCGATTTCTTTAAAGCCCATTGCCACGAGTTGGGCAAACATTGCGTTCTTTCGCTCAAGGTCCATTGGATCAATGAGTGCCTGGTTGCCGTCGCGTAGGTCAACGCTCGACCAAAGCGGAGCTTTAGTGAGGTGCTTGCTTGGCCAGGTGCGGTCTGGAAGTTCTACTGGAATTGTGGCGCGGTACTTCTGCCACGCCATGGGAGATGGCTTCTGTGGGTTTTTCATAGTCACCATCCCTTCTCACGTAATTCCTATGCCAATTCTACCCCCTCCCCGAATTGGCCCCATTGCTGGGGCACTAACCTGACTATCCATGAAGGCGCTTCTCAAATTGTCATTTTTAGTTCTCCTCGGCTCAGCCGTTGCAGGAGTAGTCATGATTGTTAAGCGACCATCAATAAATCGCCCGGTTTCCTATGACTCTTGGCCAGAAGTACCTCGAAAAACAGAGCAGTAACCCTACATAAGGAGAACAAAATGGCAGAGATGCAATACCGCAGACTTGGACGATCAGGATTAAAGGTGAGTCTTCTCAGTTTTGGTAGCTGGGTGACTTTCGGAAAAAAGTCACAGCTCGAAACCGCGAAGGACGCCGCTGAATGTTTACAGGCAGCCAAAGACGCTGGAGTTAACTTCTTCGACAACGCTGAAGGTTACGAATCTGGTAACTCAGAAAAAGTAATGGGTCAGGCATTCCGTGATCTCGGATGGAAGCGTAATGA
>CAIKVF010000270.1 GCA_903830745.1 uncultured Actinomycetes bacterium
GACTCCGTGTCCATCTACTTCAACCCTTTCGAACCCTACGAGTCGTGGTGGCGAACTGGGATCAGGCAGCGTTGCGTAGACCTGCACGACGTCAGCCCCGTTGCGCACTCCAGTGTTATTGACATTCACTTGAATGTTGATGACATCACCGACCAGCTCGACTTTGGGATCACTTAGGGAAAAGGTGGTGTAGGAAAGTCCGAATCCGAATGGGAACGCCGGTGCTGTGTTATTTCGTGCCAGGTGCCACCAGCCATGCCAACGGTCATAGCGAAATGAAGTTGCATCTCTATCAAAAGGCGGAAGGTCGTCTTCGTTAACAGGGATGCTGAAGGGCAGACGTGCTGAAGGGTTGATGATTCCGAGCAAGACATCGCTGAGCCCAGTGCCTGCTTCTGCTCCTCCGTACCAAGCCTGTACTACAGCGGGCACGTCATTTACCCATTCGCTCATTATGACGCCACTTCCTGACTGGATCACAACAATGGTGCGTGGATTCGAAGAGGCAATTGCACGGATTAATTCAACGTCTGATGGTGCGAGACGTAGTGAGGTTCGATCTCCACCAAGTGAAAATCCCGGAGTTCGTTCTTCGATACGTGGTGGTGTCACTGTCTCGGGTTGAGAACCTATCCATGTTTTGAATCGTTCAAGAACTTCTGGCTCATCGGCAGGTGGGAACCCAGCTGCTAGAGACGGATCAAAGTCTCCAATGAATTCTCCTTCGTCGCGATACGTGTAACCAACGACCACAACTGGAATTTCAACATTGCTCGCAAGTGATGATGCTCGCTGAAGATCACTTCCATCGTCGTAGACAACATTGTCAAGTGCGTCATTCAGGCCAGCGTAAATAGTTTTGCAATGTAGGTCCCATACATCGCTGGACCCACCATCACCAAGATTGATTTGATCACCAAGTCGTCCAAAAACGCCAACACTCGAAGAAGGTTTGAAGGGGAGAACGCGTTCATTTCCGACAAACTCATTGCGAAGTAGAACTATTGATTGACTGGCAACTTCTCGTGCGAGCGAACGATGTTGTGGTGATCCAAGAATATCGCGAGGGTACTCACCAGTTAAGACTTCGTCGAAACGCAAAAATGTTGCAATAATTCGTTCCACAGAATTATCAACATCGCTCCATGATGCGTTGCCGTGTTCAAGTTCATTAGCGAGGTGCTGGGCGCGGATCATTCTGTAGGGCATTTCAATATCAAGCCCGGCACTTATAGATTTGGCCGCGTCGCGCATTCCAAATCCCCAGTCACTGATTACGAATCCTTTGAAGCCCCATTCGTCACGCAGAATGTCGGTGAGTAGCGGTCGATTTTGTCCCGCCCACTCTCCGTTGACACTGTTGTACGCAGACATCACTGACGCGACACCTTCATCAATGATTCGTCGAAAATGCGGCAAATACACTTCGTGTAATGCAATTTCATCGACCTGAATGTCGACACTGAAACGTGCATTCTCCATTGAGTTCAGAGCAAAATGCTTTACGCAAGCCATAACGTGTTGCTGAAGACCTCTTGTTAGCGCAGCTCCAAGTTCACCAACGTGGTGAGGATCTTCTCCATAGGTCTCTTGAGCACGTCCCCACGCAATATGACGCAATAGATTCACACAAACTGCACCAGTAAGGTTGGCGCCGATTGCTCGAAGTTCTTGACCAATTGCCTCACCAATTCGTTCTTCAAGTTCTATGTTCCATGTCGCGCCACGCGCCATCGTTACGGGGAAGGCAGTTGCGTTTCCGACAACCGCACCTCTCGGTCCATCACTAAATCGAATTCCTTGTAAACCGCGTTCTTCAATTTCTCCCCCAACAAAAGGAGCCCGGTGATAGTTACCGCCCATCAGATATTCAATACCGGCCCATGTGGGGGCATCGCCATCAAGACACCAGAGCTTCTCGGTTGGTGTGAGAGTCGCTAC
>CAIKVF010000271.1 GCA_903830745.1 uncultured Actinomycetes bacterium
AAGGGAGCACCATGCGCATAGGAAACCTTTACGGACCAGATGCAACATTTCTGGGCATCCCTGCTGCTGACCCCGACGTCGCGTCTGAATGGGATAGCTCTAAAGCAGCCATTATTGGTGCCCCTTTTGATGGTGGGACTTCTCACCGTTCAGGGGCCCGCTTCGGTCCACAGGCAATTCGCATTACTGACTACTTGCCTCACGATGGAATGCGTCCGAGCCTTCCCCTTGGTGTTGACCCACTCACTGACCTCGGAGTAGTTGACCTTGGTGATGTGGAAATGCCGTCAGGAGACACTGAGCTCTCGCTAGAGCGTCTCGAGCAACGCGTCAAACAAGTTGCACTTGCTGGAGTAATTCCAATCATCCTGGGTGGCGATCACACGATTGCACTGTCAGATGTAACGGGCGTTGCACACCATGTTGGCTGGGGCAGAGTTTCTGTAATCCACTTTGACGCTCACGCCGATACTGGTGACACGCAAATGGGATCACTTCACGGGCACGGAACTCCAATGCGCAGACTTATTGAGTCTGGTGCGTGTCGTGGAGATCGTTTCTTGCAAATTGGTCTCCGTGGTTACTGGCCAGAAGAAGAAACTCTTGCGTGGATGGCTGATCAAGGAATGCGCTCATTCGAAATGAGTGAAATCGTTTCTCGCGGACTTGATGATGTTCTCACTGAAGCACTCGCACTCGCAATGAACGACTGCGATGCAGTGTTCTTGTCTGTTGACGTTGATGTTGTTGACCCGGGCTCAGCCCCAGGGACAGGGACGCCGGAACCGGGTGGACTATCGAGTCGTCAATTACTTGATGCAGTGCGCCGAATTGCTATGGAAGTACCAGTGTGCGGGATGGACGTTGTTGAAGTGTCGCCACCATATGACCACGCGGAAATAACTGCGTATCTAGGTAATCGAGTTGTTCTAGAAGCACTCGGTGGCATTGCGTGGCGTCAGAAGAAACTTCGTGGTGAAGTTACTCGCAATCCGAGCGACCCACTCTTAAAGGATCGCTAGTCCTTCATTGATTCGAGGATCTTGCGTACAAGCTCCTCAGAGGTATCAGGGTGCAAGAACGCAAATCGTGCAACGGATTCGCCCTCCCATTTTGAAGGCGTGACGAAGGCCACTTGATCACGAAGTAACTTTTGACTCCACGTGAGATATTCTTTTTCTCCCCAGCCCATTCGTCGGTAGAGAACAATTGAAAGGCTGGCGGGTCGAACCATCTCAACGTGCTCCATTTCGTTGATCATTTTTTCTGTTGCCTGAGCAAGATCTATTGCTGCTTGTACGGCTGTTTCGTAGGCAGTAACTCCGTTAGTGACTAGCGAATACCAGAAGGGAAGACCGCGTGGCCGACGTGAAAGGTGAAATGCGAAGTCGGAGGGGTTCCATTCGTAGTGTTCATCGTCGGCGTGCAATACGTCAAGATAACTTGCCTGCTGTGCAATTATTTTTCGTGCCGTTGTTGGGTCACGATAAATAAGTGCTGCACAGTCGAGTGGTGCAAATAGCCACTTGTGTGGGTCCACAACAAAACTGTCAGCGTGACGGATGCCACTTAATTCACCTTGATAAGTCTTGGACATAATTGCAGCGCCACCATACGCTCCATCAACGTGGAACCAAAGATCATGCTCACGTGCATAACTCCCGAGTCCTTCTAGGTCATCAATTATTCCGGCATTGGTTGTTCCAGATGTTGCGACAACGCCAATTACTGTCTCTGGGTGCGGGTCCGCGGCTAGTGCAATTTCTAGCTGTGCACGGGTGAACTTGTGATTATCTGTTTGCACGAGAAGTGGTTCTATACCAATGAGGTGCAGTGCTTTTCCAATGCTCGAATGTGCATCTGATGAAATTGCGAATCTAAGTTCGTGAGGTGCAACGTTTGATCTCTTTGTTCTCCCAACATCACGACCCACAGTTAGCCCAGAAAGATTTCCCATTGATCCACCAGAGACGAATGCTCCACCAGATCCTTTTGGAAGTCCAGCACGGTGAGATAAAAACTCCAGTGCCTGGTTTTCTGCGAGCACTGCTCCGGCAGATTCAAGCCAGCTAGTTCCATTAAGCCCGGAACACGCAACCACCATGTCGAAGAGCAGCGAGTTCTTAGTTGGGGCGTTTGGGATGAATGCTAAAAAGCCAGGAGAGTCCGCCGAAACCACAGCTTCGGCAAGTCGTTCAGTGAAGAGAGTAAGAATCTCTTCAGGGTCACAGCCTTCGGAGTTGATGAGCCCACTTAGGTCGGGCAGCGCTGAAGGGTCAAGACTTCCATAGTCCAGTGGGACTGGGTCCATTGAAAGGCGCTCACGGCAGTAAGCAAATATCGCCTCAGCAGTTTTTTCGTTATACGTAAACATCTGATGGCCCATGGTGACGCCTTTCGTCTTCAATGCCATCGTACGCACTTAGTTGCTCCAGGCCATTTAGGTGCGTGGAACCTGTCGCCTAGAATTGGCAAATGGTACGTGTCGGCTATTTAGGACCTGAGGGATCGTTCTCACACGAGGCCGTATCCACGCTCAATGACGTCGAAGCTGTCGCTTACGACTCAATTGGAGACCTATTAAGTGCCGTCAGTGACGCAAGCGTTGACAAAGCTTTAGTCCCATTAGAAAATGCAATTGAAGGCACCGTTTCAGCAACTATTGACGGGCTTGTCTTTGATCACGAACTCATAATTGAGCACGAAATCGTTATTCCTATTCAATTGCACTTACTTGCAAGGCCAGGAGTAGAACTTGGTGACGTTAAAAAGGTCATCAGTTATGTACACGCGCTTGCTCAGTGTCGTGGCTACTTAAACAAGCTCGGTGTCAGCACCGGACAAACTATGTCAACATCGCAGGCTGCGAGTGAAGTTGCTGCTTCGAGCGATCCAGTCGCTGCAGTTGGATCTGCAATGGCGGGCAAGCTCTTCGGGCTTACTTCACTTGCCACGAACATTGAAGATCACCCCGGCAACGTAACCAGGTTCGTGCTTGTTGGGCGTGACGCAATAACTTCTCCTACAGGACATGACCGCACATCGATTGTTTGCTTCCAGGATGCTGACCGCCCGGGATCGCTCTACGCAATTCTCGGTAGATTCGCTGCTCGCAACATCAACCTCACCAAGCTCGAAAGTCGTCCGACGAAGCGGGCACTCGGGGACTACTGCTTTGTAATGGAATTTGAAGGTCACGTTGCAGATGATGCCGTGAGTGATTTACTCACAGATCTCCAAGCTCACTTAGCTCCAGTGAAGTTCCTCGGTTCATACCCAGTTACTGGTGACAATGCGCAGTCTCGTCGTGAAGAAGTTGGCGAAGCACGTAAGTCTGCTTCGGACTGGATAAGCAGCCTTAAGGCA
>CAIKVF010000272.1 GCA_903830745.1 uncultured Actinomycetes bacterium
GATCTACAAGCCACGTCTCGACTGGGACTTGCTCGAGCGTTACAACGAAGGACTCATTGCAACGTCTGGTTGCCTAGGTGGGGTAGTGCTGCAAGCACTCATGCAAGATGACTACAAAAAAGGTCTTGAACTTGCTGGACGCCTGCAGACAATTTTCGGAAAAGAAAACTTCTTCATTGAAATGCAGGATCACGGACTGCCGGAGCAGATCCGCACCAATCCAATGTTGCTCCAAGTCGCCAAAGATCTGAATGCGCCACTGCTAGCGACCAATGACCTTCACTACGTGCACCACTCAGATGCGGCAATGCACGATGCGCTGCTCTGCATTGGAACAGGGTCACTCGTTGCTGATCCGAGTCGTTTCCGTTTTGAAAGCGACCAGCACTATTTGAAGTCCGCAGCTGAGATGCGTTACTTATTCCGCGAAATTCCTGAAGCGTGTGACAACACGTTGCTCATTGCAGAACGTGCAAATGTGACAATCGAATTTGACAACGACGCGTTGCCACAGTTTCCTATTCCAACAGCGCTGCAGGGCGCTACGCACAAAGAAGGCGCTAACAAGTATCTTCGCGAACTCACTCTGCAAGGGGCCCGCGAACGTTACGGCGTCATTACCCCAGAGATTCAAGAGCGCATTGACTACGAACTTGGTGTTGTTGCGGAGATGGGATTTTCTGACTACTTCTTAGTGGTGTGGGACCTTATTCGTCACGCTCGTGAAAAGAACATTCGCGTAGGACCTGGACGTGGTTCTGCTGCAGGGTGTTGCATTGCGTACTGTCTTCGCATTGTGGAACTCGACCCGATTAAGTACGGGCTGATTTTCGAGCGCTTCATGAACCCTGGTCGTAAGCAAATGCCCGACATCGACATGGACTTTGATGAGCGCTACCGCTCAGACATGATTCGCTACGCCGCAGAGCGCTACGGATCAGATCACGTGGCCCAGATTGTTACGTTCTCCACCATCAAAGCTCGAGCCGCTGTTCGCGATGCTGCTCGAGTGCTTGGTTACCCGCCAATGCTTGGTGACAAGATCGCAAAGTCAATGCCGCCACTCGTCATGGGACAAGACCTTCCACTCGAAGCGTGCTTCACTCCAATGCCGGGCTACGAAGGACGCTTCGCAGAAGCAATTGAACTTCGTGAGCTCTATGCCAATGACCCTGAGGTAAAGCACACGGTTGATGTTGCGAAGGGATTTGTTGACAAGCGTCGCCAAGACGGCATTCACGCCGCGGCGGTTGTGATTACCAAGGAACCAGTTCTTGAGTACGTTCCAATTCAGCGCAAGTCCAGCCCTAACGGAACTGATGAAGCGCCAATCGTTACGCAGTATGAAGCAACGGCGATTGAAAAACTTGGACTTCTAAAGATGGACTTCCTGGGACTTAGGAACCTCGCGATTATTGAGCGCACGCTCGAGCACATCAAGCGTCGCCACGGAGTACTCGTTGACATTGACAATGTTGCCCTTGATGACGTAAAAGTCTTTGAGATGCTGAAGAAGGGCAACTCGCTTGGAATCTTCCAGCTCGAGGGTGTCAAGATGCGCCAGCTCATGCGTCGCCTCGCTCCAACCAGCTTTGATGATATTGCAGCTCTCGTGGCGCTGTACCGCCCGGGTCCACTCAGTGAGAACGTTCACAATGACTACGCCGACCGCAAGAACAAGAAGCAGGAAGTTTCCTACGACCATGAAGTCTTAGAAGGCATCTTGGGTGAAACCTACGGACTCATGATCTACCAAGAAGACATCATGCGCGTAGCCACAGTCATTGCAGGCTTCACAATGTCCGAAGCGGACGACTTGCGTAAGGCCTGTTCGAAGAAGATTCGAGAAATGATTCAAGCCCAGCGCACGAAGTTCGTTGAAGGCGCCGAACGCGAAGGCTACGGCGCTGCACTTGGAGAATCAATCTTCAACAAAATTGAACCATTCGCTGACTACGCCTTCAA